>JAKACR010000007.1 GCA_021821225.1 Bacillota bacterium
CGGGTAACACCCGGGAGGATGGAAACACGGATCAGACATGGGAAAGGGCGACTTTTCCGTTCTCTGGTCCGGCTCATCTTCGGTGGTGCGAGAGCAGCCTCCAAGCGGATGAATCCTGCAAGACCGCGGGCTCGAAAGAGTCGAAAAAACCTATGAGAGATTATAGTAGGTTTTTTGAACCGGGTTCTGTCATATGGATATCGTGAGTGCCGCCGCGTCCGCGGTGCGCAGCCAGGGA
Organism: Bacillota bacterium; assembly: GCA_021821225.1. Next base: position 239 of record JAKACR010000007.1, read on the forward strand.
CAGCGGCTCGACGCGATCGCGAACAATATCGCAAATTTGAACACGGTTGGCTATCAGAGTGTCGGAGTCTCTTTCGCCGACACGCTCACGCAGGTGTACAACCAGTCTCCCGCGGTGTCCGGACTGCCGCAACGCCAGACGCCGGGCGGGAGCAACTGGCTAGGCACGGGTGTCTACACGCTGCCCTGGCAGCGCTCGTTTCAGGCCGGGGCGTACAAACCAACGGGCAATCCGCTGGACATGGCGATTACCGGACCCGGGTTTTTCATGGTGCGATTGCCGAACGGCCAGACAGGCTACACGCGCGCCGGAAATTTCATTTTGAGCAGGGACCCCGCAAACGGGCGATTCTATCTTGCCGACGCACAGGGCAATTATGTGCTTGGCGCAAACGGCAGGCGGCTTGATCTCACGAACATTGCCCAATCAAGCATCCGGACGGCGCAAGACGGCGTCCTGACCGGGAAAACCGTGCGGGGCGCGACCGTTCGCATCGGCCGGCTCGGTCTTGCGTTTGTCGCCAACCCAGCGAACGCCCTGCACAGTCTGGGCGGCGACATCTACGGTTTGAATGGCGGTTTTGCGCCGGTGACCAACGCGACTCCGGCGGGCGGCGTCGCCCTGACAGGAACGGTGCAAGGCGGGACGCTGGAGCAGTCAAACGTCAATCTCACCGAGCAGATGGCATTGCTCGTACAGACGCAGCACGACTACAACGCCGCGGTGGAGGGTGTCAGTATTGCCGACAAGATGGCCCAGTCGATCGCCAGCCTTTGAGGGGTAGGCCGAGAAGGGGCGAGAACTCTGCGTCGCAGGGCTTCGGCTCGCGCTGGAGAGGCGTGCTCATGTACCTGTTTCGTACACTCCGCGCGCCTCTCCAGGCTTCACCAAACCCCTGCTTGCATCTTACCTCGTCCCTTCTCGGCCCGGTTTTGAAGGGGTAGGCCAAGAAGGGTCAACCCCGCGCCAGCGCAGCGCGCAGCTTGCGCAACCCGCGCCGTCGCCACGTTTTGACTGTTTCGCGCCCCACGTTCGCCTTGTCCGCCAGGTCTTGCGTACGATAGCCGCGCAGGATCGTCCACTTGATCGCGGCGCGTTCGCGAACCGTGAGCGCCGCGAGCAGTTCCTCCCACTCCACACGTAAAAACGCCGCGCGCATCCCGCCGTCTTCCTCATGCAACCGCATCGCCCCGCCCTGGCGGGCGCCGGGTCCGGCCGGTCCGGCGTCTTCTTCCAAGGGCAGGCTGCGCTTCATCTGCAGTTCGCATCTGCGTACGGCGGTGCGCACCGCTCCCTGCACGCGCAGCCTGATGTAATGGCCGAAAAAGACTCCTGTTTGCGGATCAAATTCCTGCGCGGAACGGACAAACGCTTCAAAAGCGGATTGTGTGAGATCCTCCCATTCCGTTCGCAAACCTCTGTAACGCCGCACAGTGCTTGCAATGAGGGGCGCGTAGCGGCGGCAGAGTTCGGCGAGCGCGGCGCGGTCGCCGTATTGCGCCAGCCGGACGAGTTCCTCCGCGCCGGGGACCTCGCCGTCTGTGACCCAGTCTGGCGCCGTTTCGCATGGGAATAGGAATAGTCGATGAGTGTGCATAAAGACCTTTCCGGACCGGTCCTCCGTCGATCTGCGCACAGTCAGCATGGGGGATGGGCGTCCTTTTGCGCAAAAATGGATGTGCGGCGCGCAATTGCGCGGTTATGCGCAAGTCGGCGCGAAGGACGGCCCACTTATGGACAACCACGTTCGCGGACGGCGGGAATTGATCACAAAATGCATGTCCCAGCCCGGAACTCGCCTTGGACACGGTATCATTGCCCCTTCGGTTACGCCAATAATTTTGACAGAATACTTGCCAATGTATTTTCATTGTGAAATAATCATAATAAAATAGCTTACACATTTGTGGATGATACGGAGGAAATGAGACCATGCCCATGATGCCCATCCGGTTTGCGGACATTGTAGCCGTCAGGCCGGTTTACGAGAACGGCTGCATCGCGTCTGCCATCAGATTGATGTCCGGCAGCACCGTCACGATTCTGCGCAAGCCCCAGACTGTTGTGCGTCAGGTACTCGCGCGCGACGCAATCGGGTGGAAGGAGTATCGGGCGCGTTTTGCCGGGGCGGCGTACGGCAGGCAATGCCTCCCCGTGGCGCACAGGGGGATCGTGCTCATGACCTGCAAGATGATGCACGCGCGCGTTCGCGGCGATGCGACGTACGGATTTGTGCGACTCGATCTCGTCGACCGGGTGGAGGTGCGTGACGGTGTCGCCGTGCTCGTATTGACGAACGGCGCGCGAGTCGGGACGGTCGTGAAACCGGGGACGGTCTGGAAGGATCAGCAGCGCGCATCCATGCTGCTCCATCGCTGGCAGCGCGAATTGGGCACCGCAGTGTGGGAGGGCAGGGGCGCTGCGTTGCCCGTGCGCGTTCATTCCATCGTGTCGCCGGATGACGCCGCGCAGGAGGGCGCATACGCGAGGGTGACATGGGAGAAGGCGCTTGAGACGCTTGTGAAGATGAGCGAACCGATGGATTCTTCGCATGGCGCGGCGCTGGATGGGCGGCGTAGCATGCGGGCCTTCGTGCCGGACGCGGACGATTCAAGGAACGATCCAGGCAGATGGCCCGCCGCGTTGGATCGGGTGAGGCAGACCGTTGCCGAACAGGGCGTCCCTGGGATTGCCGGGACCGCGCTTGACGGCATGCTGTCGGTCGGCGACATTGTGCGCCTGCTGCAGCGCGCCTTGCTGTAGCAGCAGAGGGACATGGGATAAAGCACTGTGCAGGCGCCTTCATCTCTTGTTGTGTTTGAGGCTTCCGTCCAACACGACAGGAACCGTCGTGCGCCTGCGGGAATGGGGATGGTTCCGTGTCCCCTGTGCGCCGGGGGACGTGGGACTGTTCGTGGATGTGCCGGATAGCGCCATTAGGTGCGCGAATCGCCAGCGTCCGCGCGCGGCCGCCACTGTGTCCGGAGCAGCTCATACTGCCAGCGGTCGCGCGCGAGTGTCTCCAGCAGCGTCTCGATCACAGGGCGTTCGCCGCTAGGCGCAACCAGATGGACGGTCACCTGCGCGCCGTACTCGGCCGTGATCGTGCGCGTCGGAGCGGCGAGCGCGCGCCGCGCTGTATCCCAGTCTTCATAAGAAACGGAGAAGCCGTATTCGTCGTGCGCTTCGCAGACGACGATGGCGCCGGTGTCCCACGCTTCGGCCACGGTGTCGGCCGCGCTCCCGCCATAAGCGCGCACAAGGCCGGGAGCGCCGAGCAACGTGCCGCCGAAGTAGCGTGTGACGATCACTCCGACATTGAGCAGGCCGTGCTTTTCCAGCACGCTCAACAGCGGTCTGCCGGCGGTGCCGGCCGGTTCCCCGTCGTCGTGCGCGCGCTCCAGCGGCGGCGGTCCCGCCAGACGCCAAGCGCTGCAGTGGTGACGCGCTTCACGGTGTTCCCGGCGGACGCGCGAAAGAGCGGCCTGCGCCTCCTCTTCATCTGCCAAAGGCAGCAGTTCCGCCAGGAAGCGCGATTTTTTCTCGACGCGCGAGGCGTGGACAGCGCGCGTCAGTGTGCGGTACGATGCAAAAAGCGGTCGATTCTGTTCGTTCATGGGAGTTAATTTTATTATGAAATCTTCGCGTGATCAATTTTTGGACGCGTCGGCCATTGCACCGGATGGACCGGCGGAAACTTCGGGAATTTCGGAGACGCCGATCGACACGGCGCCTGTGTACGCGCTTCACGTCGTGGCCGCCGGAGAGTACGGCGGCGCCGAAGCGCAGATGCTCGATTTGCTGCAGGGGCTGCGCGCGGCTGGCGTGTCTGTCGCGGTTGCGGTCCTGTTTGACGCGGAATTTGCGCAGAGAGCGCGTGAGGCGGGCATCGGCGTCCACGTGCTGCAAGGAGGCGGGCTGTTGCGCGATTATCGCGCCCTGTTTTACGTGGCGCGTCGCGTGCGTCCGGAGATTCTGCATACGCACGGCGTGCGCGCCAGCGTCACGGGACGGCTCGTGGGCGCCCGCCTGCGGATGCCGGTTGTGACTACGGTGCACAGCGACCTCTATTTTGATTATGCCGCACCGCTCAAACGAAGGGTATTCATGGCGCTCGAACGCGCGACGAGCGGGCTGTCGGCCCGCGTGATCGCTGTTTCGCGTCCGCTGGCGGCCATTTTGCGCGGGCGCGGATATCCCGCGCACAAGCTGGTGGTGGTGGAAAACGGGCTTGACATCGAGGCGTTCGACGCCAGACTGCGCGCTGGGATGGATGTGCAGAGCGCCGCCGCAACGCGGGACGCGCACGTCGCCAGAGCTGCTACGGACGTTGCGGTCGTCAGTGCCGACACTGTTGACGCCAATGAAAACCGGGTTGTTGCCGACGATTCCGCGCCCCAGGCAGGCGGAGCAGATCTGCGGAGCGCTCTCGGACTGTCCGAAGATGCGCTGGTTGTGCTCTGCGTGGCGCGCCTGCACCCCGTGAAACTGCACGGCGTGCTGATCCAAGCGATCGGGGAGGTGGTGCGGGAGATGGACGGGGCGCACCTGGTGCTTGTCGGGGACGGCGGCGAGCGTCAGGCGTTGCAGGCGCTGGCGATGGAGATCGCGCCGGGCCATGTATATTTTCTCGGCGCGCGTTCCGATGTCCCGGCGCTGTTGTTGCAGGCAGACGTTTTTGCTCTGGCGTCGCGGATGGAGGGACTGCCGATCTCCGTGCTTGAGGCGATGGCGGCGCAACTGCCTGTCGTGGCATCGCGGACGGGTGGGCTGGTCGACCTCGTGGTCGACGCTGGCGCCGGTCCTGCCGAAGATGCGGCGGTGCAGGAGGGCGCCACAGGCTTTCTTTGTGAACCGGGGTCAGTCGAAGGGCTGCGTGCCGCTTTGGGCGTTCTCCTGCGTGACGCTGATCTGCGTCGAAAACTGGGAATGGCGGGGCGTGAGCGCCTGCTGGCGCGGTTTGCGAAAGACGCCATGGTGCGACGTACGGTGGATGTCTATAAGAGCGTGTCCGAAACGCACATGGCCTGATGGCGCGCCGCGGGCCTGAACCTTGTCATATGGGCGAGTAGCTTGAAACAGCTTGTGGATTGGCGATGGTCGAATGCCGCAGTATACTGATGGCAATGGGGTGTCATAGTGCCAGGACAAGACGCGTATTTGAAGGCCCTCACGAAATCGTTGTCCGGCGGAGCGCTCGCAGCCATCGGCGTTCACGGCGTGGAACTCGCCGCGCCCTTGCCGACGGAACTGCCTGCGAATGTGCTGCACACGGACAAAACGTGGCGGATGCAGGACAACCGGGTATTCCATTTGGAATTTCAACACGATCGCGAAACGGATCTGCACCGATTTCTCGAATACGATGTCCGTTTGGCGCGCCATCACCGGATGAAAATCCGCACAGTGGTGCTGTATCACGGGGAGGTCACGCGCGCGCCAGAGAAACTGGATATCGGCACGGCGAAGTACCGGGTGGAGAACGTGTATCTTTCCGACCAGAGCGGGGACGCGGCGCTCGACATCGTGGCGCGGCACCTGCGGACGGATGGGTGGGAACCGGAGGATCGGCTCCGACTGGCGCTCTCGATGAACATGGATTTGGTGGATCGCAAACAGGCGTTTGAGCGAGTGTTCGCGCTGGTGCCGCAGGTGTCGGCGAACGAACGGGATCTGGTCGTTGCGGCGCTGTTGGCGCTTGGGGAAAAAGGGCTGAGCGAGGCCGAACAGAAGCGATTGAGAGAGGAGTTGAGGCAGGTGTCCAAGATGGCGCAGGACTTGTATGAGGAAGGCAAGGAGGAAGGTCGGGAAGAAGGCCGGGAAGAAGGCGAAGCCAAGAAGGCGGCGGCCGTGGCGCGGGCAATGCTGGCGGAAGGGATGGACACCGAACGCATTGCGCGTTTGACCGGACTATCCGCAGAAGAAGTGGAGCTGCTTCGCAAGCAGGTGCACTGAAAACGCACAAAGTTTGTAGAGTCATCGTAGGCATTTGGGTCCATCATGGCGGGAACGGCATGAAGTGGGCGGATGTCAGGAAACGATTCCCGGATCAATGGCTTGAGTTGATACTCACCTTTTCCTCGGCAGCTTTTTCGACGAGAAGTTTATGGAGAGAACGGGGCAGGCGCACATTGAACTTTCCGGAATACTCCGAGGCAAGATGCCGGGAAGGTTCCGGAATGACCTGTCCCAACTCCAAGCACGTTTGGCATCCTCAATCATGGCCATAGCATCTTCAACTGTTCCCCCTGGCTCAGGTATCCAGGAAGTTCGGGGATTTCTACCGCGTAGCCACCTTCTTCTGCCGGATATAAAACGACCCGATAGGGATAGGATCGGGGCGCCTGCTGTGCGGACTTTATCACATGTTCCCTTGGAGGAGATCCTCGCAGACTTGCTTGCGATCCAGGGCGCAGAGTACAGTCACAGCCCTATATGGATCATGATAGTTATAATATATATTACTTCCATACAGAGCACAGACAGATTGTTTCCGCCGGGGGAACCCTGCCTTATCACTTATCCACCCTGTGGTGTTTCGATCATAAATGCGGGGTGGTTGAGGATCTATACGATGAGGAGTACGCAGTCGGGATGTGTGCGCGAAGATGCGATAGGAACCCTTCTCACCGAGATAATGAGTAAATTGAGTCACCAAGCAAGCGGACAAGCCAAAGAAGTCTATTGAATTTATGAAATTTATGTGTAAATCATGGAAATGAGACAAAAAAACAGATTCCCAAGCGAATCCTCTTACCAAGATCGACAAGTTTCTGGTACACTGTTTCATGGATATCGGCGTCAAAGCGGCAGTTGGAAGTTTGTGCGATGGATACACTGGGCGATTCCGCCAGAAGAATTGCACAAAGCTTGCTATGCGGCCTGCTATTTTCCCTGGTTTCCATCAAGGTTTGCTTTACGCCTGTTTCCGCCCTCGTCTATAATGCAACTGCGGGCGGATGAGAGTCTGAGAAACGGGCGGCGCCCCCGCTTGCGGGACTTACGGCAGTCAAGAAGGTAATTGTCCTTCATGTGTATAAAAGTCCACTGAGGGGAGGGATGTCAACCTGTGTTGATACGACCGCGCGAAACGCGCATGGATCGCCCCTGGACGTGTGGGACGGGGAGATCTGAGGGCGTTCAGGACGATCACGCGCCGGACGGCGGATCACGGCTGCACAGGGACATTGAATTCGCGCTTCATCCTGCTTCTGCAGGTCAGTATTGCCCTTTGCACAGTTTTTCATAACAACAACAGCAGCAAAGAGGAGGAACCGTTTTGAAACGCACGCTTACGGGTATTGCGTCGGCAGCGCTGTTGCTCAGCACGCTGACGCCGGCCGCGTTCGCCGCGACCGTGAATGACACGACGTACAGCGACATCAGCGGCAGTTTCGCTGCGCAAGCGATCACCACGCTGACGGCCGACGGCTACATCCACGGCTTCAGCAACGGCACGTACCGTCCCACGGATCCGGTCACGCGGGGTCAGTTCCTGGCGTACTTCATGAAAGCGATGGAGAGCGTCACGGGCGTGAAGCCGGTCGCGCAACAACAATATTTTGCCGACATTCCTCCGGGCAACTGGGCGTTCAACTTCGTCGGCGCGGCGGAAGCCGCGAAGTGGATCAACCCATACTGGATGGGCGTCCGTCCTGGGTACAATTTCAACGAGAACTATCATGCATCGCGCGGCGACGCGGCGGCGCTGTTCGTCTCGGCGATGGTGGCGGCGGGCAAACTGCAGATGTCGGACCTGAACGGCATGTCGCCGCTCAAGTACGCGTACTCCATCGGCCTGTTCTCCGGACTCCCTTCCACGGAAGACCAGATTTACATGAACCGCGCCGACGCGGCCGTCGTGCTTGACAACATCATCCAGTGGACGAAGGGCCAACTGCTGCCGACCGGCGCGGTGGTGAGCGTGAAAGGCGCCTCGACCAACCTCGGTCCGAACAGCAACGAAGCGTTGACCGTTTCCGCAGCGACGGCGAGCGGCCAGGCGATCACGCTGCCTGCCGGAGCGCAGGTGACGTGGAGCGTCGACAACCAAAACGGCTTCATCAACGGCACAGGCACCACGGCGAACCTCGTCGTGACGCAGCCCGGCACGTACAACGTCACGGCCACGGTCGACGGCGTGCAGTCCAAGCCGTTCACGGTGAATGTGTATGGCAATGTGGCGAACATCAAGCTGTCGGCGGCACAGAGCAACCTCGTCGCAAACGGCGTGAGCACCGACGTGATCACGGCGACGGCCGTCGATGCGAATGGCAATACCGTCGGCAACTACAACGGCACGGCGACCGTCACGGTATCCGGTTCCGGCGCGAACATCATCGCTCCCGGATCGACCAGCCCGGCGCAGGCCAGCGATATTGCCAATGGATCGACGAGCGGTACGTACACCCTGACGTTCACGAACGGCGTTGCGACGTTCAACGCCCAGGCGGGAACGACGCCCGGCTTGACCGAGACGTACTCCGCATCGCTGACGCCTCCGGGCGCGACGACTGCCGTCTCCGCCTCGACCACCGTCACCACGGTGGCGCAGGTCGCGTCGGCGCTGAAGGTTTCCTCCGTGACCGGCTCGACGTACGTGAGCGCGAACCAGGCGTCGCCGTTCTCGTTCAACGTCGAAGTGGTCGACCAGAACGGCCAGCCGATGCTGACGGGAACCTATCCGTACAACATCTCCGTCACTGGCGCTGGCACGTACAGCGGCTCCGCGACAGGCGTGTTCTTCGGCAACGGCACGACGACGCCGCCGCCGAGCACCGTTACGGTCAACTCTGAACAGGGAGTCCAGGGCACGATTACGGTCAACGTGTCTGCGCAAGGCCTGACTTCCGGCAGCGGCACGGTCAAAGCCGTCATTGCGCAGCAGCCTGTGAAGTTCACGGTCGCCTCGCCTTCGGGTTCGTCGCTCGCGGAAGGCAGCACGACGCCGTTGACGTTCGATCTCACGCCGGTTGACGTGAACGGCTATCCTGCGACGTATCCGTCTGCGGACACGTTCACGGCATACGTGACAAACAGTTCCGGCGCGGCCGCCACGAATATCGAGGTTAACGGCGCCGCGACGCCGAGCGCTGGCACAGGCGTGGCCTTGGCATCCGGAGCGACATCGCTGAACATCCTGGACGCGACAAATGCTGGCGCAAACGCCGGCACCTACACCGTGACGATCAAGGATCAAAACGGCAATGTGTGGGCAACATTCCCCGTCACGGTGACGGCCGGCAGTCTGTCCACGTACAGCTTGAGCAGCAGCGCGGCCTATGTCTCCGAGTCGTCGCCGACCGTCACGCTGACGGCGCAGTTGCAGGACGCTTACGGCAACAATGTCGCACAGGCGGGCGTGCCGATTGCGTTCAGCGTGTCCGGCAACTTGGCTGGCACCGGAACGATCAACGGCGCGGCCTCGCCGGTGACGGTGGACACCAACGCCAACGGCCAGGCGACGGCAACCCTGACGATGCAGCCGTATGCAGGTGAGGTTTACACGGTCAGCTCCAGCACCACTCAAAGCGGCGTATCCTCGCCTTCGAGCATCGCTGTCAGTGTGGAACCGACCGTCGCCTCCACGGCGTCCGTGACATTGCAGGATGCGAACACGGGGTCCAACATTCTTGCGACAGCCGGCGATACGGTGACGGGCACTGTCTACCTGAAAGATCAGTACGGCAACCCCGTCGATGTGCCGCAGACGGTGACGCTGACGGTCAACGGCGGCCTTTCGATCAACACGTCGAGCCTGACCAACGGCGCGAGCACCACGTCCACGGCCAGCCCGTACACGATCACCGTGCCGAACGGCTACTTCTCGTTCCAGGCGACCGCAACGACAGCCGGCGCAGCTTCCGTGTCCGCCACGGACAGCTCGGTGTCGCCTGCGCCGACAGGATCGGGCACGATCACGGTCAACGCGAACGTCAACAATATGGCCGGCTGGGCGTTCTTCAACGCGCAGGGCCAGGAGATCACCTCGACCAACGAACTGGCCGTGGCTGCAAACACGCCGACCGAAGTCTTCCTGCGGCCGGTTGACGGCGAGGGCAACGCGTTGCCGGCAGCGTCCAACGGCGGGTTTGTAACATTCAGCGATGGATCGACTGGGCAGTTCCGCGTCGGATCAAACGTCGCCGCCAGTGCGTCATCGGTGTTCGAGCCGGTCGGCACGGTGGAGATTCCGGTCTGGTATGTGAATTCGACGGCGGGATCCTACGATCTCAGCGCCGCGAGCAACCTGATCGTCCAGCCTGCCAAGACAAGCGCGACCGTCACAAATTCTGTGTATCAATACGCGGGGTCCGTGACGGTGCCGACTCAATTTGTCGGCTTCTCCGCAGGCAATGTGACGGTGACGGGCTACATGTACAATTCCAATGCGGCTGCGGCTGCCGCACCGACCGCTGGCCAGTTCATCGTGACTCCGTCGACGACGGCCGGGAAGTACGATGTGACCATCTGGTCCTCGTCCAACGCGGCGGCGCCGACGATCAGCTACAACTGATCGCGAGCGGCGGGACGTGCAATGGCGTATCCGGATGGGATGCAGTGTGATTCAACGAACGACAAGCGGAGGGACTGGGCTTCGGCTCAATCCCTCCGCTTTTTTATTATGGAAATGGCCAGTGTGCGCGATGTTCGGGACCAAAAGCCGGAGGATCGGCTCCGGCTGGCGCTGGCGATGAACATGGATTTGGCGGATCGCAAACGGGCGTTTGAGCGGGTGTTCGCGCTGGTGCCGCAGGTGCCGGCGAACGAACGGGATCTGGTCGTCGCGGCGCTGTTGGCGCTTGGGGAAAAAGGGCTGAGCGAGGCCGAACAGAAGCGATTGAGAGAGGAGTTGAGACAGGTGTCCAAGATGGCGCAGGACTTGTATCGAAGGCAAGGGGGAAGGCCGTATAGAAACGGCCAGGGCGATGCTGGCGGATGGAGAAGACGCAGAGCGGATCACGCGCTATACGGGGCCCTCGCGCGAACGAATCGAAGAACTGCGCAAGCAGATCCACCGAGATACTGGGCATAAAGTCTCCACGTGCGGTCAACCTCTCCGTAGTATGCCAACCGCGTCATAAAGCGTTCATTGTAATCTATCAGTCTGCGCGCTACAATACCAGCATGAGTTCGACAAATGGGGCCCTTAATCGACATGTGATAAACCCAATGTCGGCAAGGAAAATATCAACGAGCGGGCGTTTTGCTCAATGTCACAGACGCCTTGGCTTGTTGACGCTCTTTTTTAAGACGCAAAAGGGATATCCCGCAAGGAACACGCCCGAATCACACATGGACAATTGGGCGTAAGGGAGCACTGATTATTGACGGGCAGGATGCTCGTCTCGGTTCAACGGCCCATTCTGCCGCTGACTTATGCCATAGGGGGACTTGTGATAATCCAAATTAGGGCAGGCGAGCAACAGTAGATATTGCGTTTGACTGAAGCCTCAAACGCAATATCTGGGATCATGACGCCTGCACAGAGGACTTTATCACATGTCCCCTAGGTGATCGCCGTTTTTCCATGGAGGTGTAATGAATGGATCTGGATCTGGGCGCTCTTCGCTGGCGCAGCCTGGGATGGCGCGGCTACGTGGCGCTGGCGCTCACGTTGGTCCTTTTTTTCGTGTCGCCGTGGTACGTGGCTCTCTTTTTCCCGCCTGCCTCAACCTTTGCATCACTGGGCGCCACTCTGGTCAGCATCATCGCATTGCGTTACATCGCGCGAACAGCAGACAGTGGAGACGCGCTCCTGGCTGGAGGGGATGTGACAGGCGCCGCCGCGACAATCGGCAGTATTGACGGAGCGGCAACCGGAAAGAGCGGGGAGGCCTCGCTGGGTGACACTGTCCACGCGGTCCCGTCTTCCCTGGCGGACTCCTTCACTTGGAGTTCTCCCGTCGTGTGGGTCGCGCTGTTCGCCGGTTACACGCTGCTCACCAATCTGTGGGCGGCGTCGCTGATCGGATCGCTGCCGGTCACGCTCATGCAGATTTCCGCCCTCTTCCTTTTTCTGCTACTCTGGCAACACGCAGGAAAGATCGCTCCCCTCGTCATCCCCCTTCTTTCTTTGCTCGCCGTGGCCCTGTACATCTACGGCGTCGGCGGGGCGTTGCACTGGTGGCCGTCGCTCGACGCCATATACGGGAAAAAGGAGCTCGCGTCCGTATTCCAGTACCACAATACGTTCGGCGCCGTGGAACTCGCGCTGGGTGTTCTCGGGTTCATGGGCGGTATGGGATATCGCCGCTGGCAATGGAACATCGCCGGCGCGCTCGGCTTCATCATTTCCATGGCCGCAGTGCTGGCGAGCGCGTCGCGCGTGGCCTGGGTGCTGGCGCCGATCGCCTATATTCTTGCGCTCGTCATCGTCGTGCGCATCAAAAAATCGATCTGGCCTCTGGCAACAGAATTGCTGCTCGGCATTGCCGGCGTGGGCGCGGCGTTGCTCGGCGTCAAGGCGATCGACACCCAGCAGGTCAAGTATATCGTCGCCGCGTTCGCACTCGCCTTCGTGGCGTCTGTCGCGCTGGCCTACTTTGACAAATGGGTGGCGGACAAGGTACTGCCACAGCAATATGTGCGCGGCGGCATTGCCGCTCTGGTCGTGATCGTGATTGCCGCAGTGTACAAGCTCGGTTCGCATGTTGCGGCCCATTCAGGCATCGTGGCCCGTCTGCAGAGTATTTCCATTCACAGTGTGAGCCTGCAGGAGCGTTTTTATTACTACAAAAACGCGCTTCCCATGTGGCTGAACGCGCCGCTCTTTGGCGCGGGCGGCGGCGCGTGGTCGGCGAAGTTTCAGGCGTTCCAGACACTGCCGTACTGGTCGCGCCAGGTGCACAGCTATTTCCTAGACCAATTATTGAACGGCGGGATCATCGGATTTTTGCTCTTCATGGCGGCGCTGTTGCTGATCGCGTGGCGTATCCTTCAGGCGCTGCGCACCAATCCGGGAGATCCGCGCCGCCTGGGCGTGGCGGGTCTGTTCATCGCGGCCGGTGTCATGCTCGCGCACTCCGCGGCAGACTTTGATTTCGCCTTTGGCCTCTATCAATACCTGTTTTGGGGTATGTTGGGCTTGTCCGGCGCATGGCTGCCGATTCGGCGGCGCGTCCCCGCGGCCGTGGCGGCCGACGGCGCAACGACGCAGATCTCGGCAGCGGCTGCGGCGCTGTCGCCCCCGACAGTCGCCATGGCGACGGCCGCCCCGGCAGGCGGACAGGTCCCTGCGCCGCATGACGTGACAGCGGTGACGAGCGCCAAGCGGCTGGCCGTAAAACAGGCTGGCCTGGAACGCGCTAAGATCGTCTGGAGCAGGATCGGCGTCGGGGCGATTGTCGGCGTGGGCGCCATTTCCACCGTACTGTGCGCATCGCTTGTAACAGACCAAGTCCTGAGTCAATGGGCGGCAAAAGCCGGCGCCCTGGGCCAGGGCAGCTATCCGCTGCTCTCGGCGGCGGCAGCCGTGGCTCCCTATGATCCGCACGTCCAACTGTCGTTGGCGGCTTACTATCTGCAGACGAGTCAGTCCAGCGGACAGACATCCCTGGCCTCTTCGGCCTGGCAGGCCGCGCAGCAGGCCGTGGCGGATGCGCCGTGGGACCCGGCGGTCCAAACGCAGGCCGCCATCCTGGCCTACGAACTGCACCATCCTCGCACGGCGGTCAATTGGGCGGGGCGGGCCGTGTACACGGGTCCGTTCAATTCCACCGCCTACAGCAACCTCATGGGGCTGACCATGTGGTACGGCACGGGCCAACTGCCCGTGAACCGCGCACAGGGAATCGCGACGCTCCATCAGGTGCTGAGCCTTTACAGTGAATTTCAAGCGAGAAAGCATGTAATGAATGCGACGCTGTTCCCGAACGAAATTCTCATGCACCGGGATGCGTCGATGCAGGTGTATCTCGGTACGGCGGAGTATCTGCTCGGCCACTACCGCAAGTCATTGTCAGTGATGAACCCTCTGTTGCGGACCAATCGCGACCAGGCGGCCATTTACCTCTATGAAATTAACACGGTCCTAGACAACGCGCACCTGCATCCAGGGAAACCGAGTGCGCAGATGAAGGCGTATCTGGCCAACCTGCAGAGCAATCAGGGATCGGCGCTGGAGTACAAGTACCTGCAGGGTCTGCAGAGCCCGCCGCAGAGTCCGCCGGCGAAGGGGGCGGGCAAGAAGAAGAAGTAGCTCGCAGGCCCGGACAACGCGGCTGTAGCGCCTGCGTTGTTCGGGCAATCAATGCGGACAATTCGGTATCGCTCCATGAACCCTTCGAAAAATCGCGAACTTTGTATTATCATAGATAGTGAACTTTCAGGACAGTTGGATTGTCCTCAACGCAGGAGGAGGGGTCTGGGTGCTGCGCAGGTATCAGTCGCTTCTCGGAAAACTGTACGCGATATTGGACAGTCTTGCGGTGATCATCGCGCTCCTCATCGCCTGGCTGATCCGCTTTCGCACTCCCCTGCCGCAGTTCCATGCACTTCCCTTTTTGGCGTATATGTCCATCATGGTTTATGCCGTTCCGGCGTTTGTGGCGGGCGCGGCCCTGTTCGGGCTGTACGGCACGACGCGCAACAGTTCGCGGCGCGTCCTCAGTTCGCAACTGGTCAAGGCGGCCTTCTTCATGGTCCTGGTGATCATGAGCGTCCTTTTTTTCAATAAACAGGTGCATTATTCGCGGGCGTTCCTGATCTTTTTCGTCCTGCTGTCCTGGGGGATTTCCCTGCTGTTCCGATCGATTCTCCAGCAGGTGCTGCGAGTGGCGCGCAAGCGCGGCCTGAACCGCAAGTATCTTGTCTTCGCAGGCGCAACCAAGGCGACAGGCCACTTTCTTGAACATATCCACCAGCACCCCGAGTTTGGCTTTGTTGCACTCGGCTATTTGGCAGTCACAGAAGCCCCTTTTGGAGACATGCCGACGGTGGGAAGCGCTGTGGCGGCGGGATTTGCGGCCAAAGATGCGCCGGTGCCGGTTGGACGCGCACCCGAACGGGAGTTGGCGCATCCGGCGCTCAGGGATCTTGCCTGTCTTGGCACGATCCACGAACTTGATCGCATTTTATCCGAAAATATCGTCGACCATCTCGTCCTCACGGTCCCGCCGGAAGAGAGTCACTGGCTGCCGAGCCTGTTGCGTATTGCGGAGTCGCATGGTGTGCATGCTATTTTTGTTCCCGACTTTCTCGGCATCCTGCCGAGCAGGCCGCGGATCGAAGAGTTTGCCGGACTGCCGATCATTGATCCGGATTACACGCCCTTGGACGAAGCGGTCAATGTGATGTTCAAGCGGGCGTTTGACATCGTTTTTTCGCTCTGCGTCCTGGTGCTGGGCAGTCCAATCCTGCTGCTCATCGCTCTCGCTGTCCGGTTGAGTTCGCCCGGACCGGTCGTCTATTCGCAGGTGCGTCTGGGCAAAAACCGCAGACCATTCAAAATGTACAAGTTCCGCACCATGTGGCATGAGAGTGGCGCCGCGGGAACGGTGTCGCGGGGGGGGGCGGCGTCCGAAATGGCGGCGTCCGCCGTTTTTGAAGATACCGAGGACTGGACGGTCGCCGCTGACCCGCGTCGCACGCCTGTCGGGCGTTTTTTGCGCAGCATGAGCCTGGACGAGCTGCCGCAATTCTGGAATGTGCTCAGGGGCGATATGAGCGTCATCGGCCCCAGGCCCGAGCGTCCGAAGTTTGTCGAGCAATTTCGCGGGGACATCCCTATGTACATGCTGAAACACCGCGTCCGTCCAGGCATTACGGGGTGGGCGCAGGTCAATGGCCTGCGCGGTGACACGAGCATTGAAGAACGCATCCAGTACGATCTCCGATACATTGAGGAATGGTCGTTCGTGTGGGACTTGCGCATTGTCCTGCTGACGATCGCAAAGGGGTTCCGGAACAAGAATGCGTATTGACACGGGAATAGGCTCCGAAGCCGAAGAGATGGCCGAAGAAGCACTGTGTCAGGTTCAGATCGTCACCTTCGACAGTCATGATGTCATCGAGCCATGCCTGATGTCCGTCGCGCATCAGGCAAATGTGGCGTTGCGCGTCGTTTTGATCGACAATGCTTCAGCCGACGGCTCGGCGGACGCCGCCCGTGCCGCATGGGACAGGACGAACCGGGACATGCCGCTGACCGTTATCGAGAACGCGGAGAATGCGGGCTATGCCGCCGCGCACAATCAGGGCTTTGCGCTGGCGTTGCGCGATGGACTGCCGTTTGTGCTGACGCTCAATCCGGATGTGCAGTTGGACCCGCATTATGTGGAGCGTTGCATTGGGGCGATTGAGGGCATCCGGATGCAGACGGGATTGCTCGTGGCGGGTGCGACGGGGAAATTGCTGCGCCCGCCCGCGCGGGCGGGCGGCGGGGCGGCAAAAGCCGGTGCAAGGCTGGAGAATGGAAGGATGCCGCGTCCGGCATCCGGGCCAGTCCGGATCGCGTCCGGCGACACGCCCGATGACGGCATGGCCGCCGCTGCGCCGGGCGTGCTGGACAGCGCCGGGCTCGCCATGGGCGCGTTGTTTCACGCGCGGGACCGTGGATCGGGCAAGCGAGACGAAGGCCAGTATGAGAAACGCGAACTCGTTTGGGGCGTGTGCGGCGCCGCGGCGTTGTTCGCAGGAGCGTTCCTCGATGAAATGTCCGCGCGCGGGGGCGTATTTGACGAGACATTCTTCGCCTACAAGGAGGATGTGGACCTCTGCTGGCGCGCCGGACTGGCCGCGTGGGCGTTTGTCTACGAGCCGGACGCCACGGCGCTTCACGCGCGCGGCTGGCGCAAGGGGCGCGGGGGGAAAGATGGCAGGGGGAAGACTGGAGAGGGCCGGGATGCCAGGAGCCGGGATATCTCCGATGACCTGCTCGCGCATTCATTTTCCAATCAGTTGACCATGCTTTATACCTATGTCCCCCGGAGCCACCCGGCGCTCTGGCTGTCGCTTTTGGCGGAGTCCGCGCGTTTTCTCTCACTTGCCGCGCTGCATCCTGACGCGGCGCGAAAGGTATTGGCTCTGCTGGCGGAACGCTGGGAGTCCATGCGCGCGAAGCGCTGGGAATGGCGGGTGAGACGATGAAGGGCGCCGAGAGGGGGTGTACCCGGACGGGAACCCGACCGGACGCTGGTTTGGATGCCGGTTTGGGAGCCGGTTCGGACACCTGGACGAGGGTCCCGGACATGACTATGGCAAACGCCGGAGGGGTGGCTGATCAGGCGATCCCTGTCATCATCTCCGTCATCCTTGTCACGTTCCATTCCAGCGATGTCCTCGGTCCGTGTCTGGCCGCCCTGGAGCGCTCGAAAGCGGCGGCGCGGCTTGAACTCATTATTGTGGACAACGCTTCGACCGACAACACCTGGCTACGGGTGCGGTCTTACGGCGAGCGGACGGATCTGCCGTTTCGGGCGGTGCGGCCTGTGCGGCTGGAGGAGAACCGTGGTTATGCCTACGCAAACAATCGTGGACTTGAACGGGCGACAGGCGATCACCTCCTTTTGCTCAATCCGGACACGGAGGTCGGCCAGGGCGCGATCGAGCGTTGTTCGGCATTGCTTGGCGCGACTGTAGAGATGGAAGCCGACCGGAATGTGGCCAAAAGCCGCCCGGCCTTGCTTGGCGCCCGTTCGGAGGCAGTGGCCGACAAACGGGTCGTGGGTGTGGCCGGATGCAGGCTCGTCCTGCAGGACGGCCGTCTGGACAGGGCCTGCCGCCGGTCTTTCCCGACGCTTTGGAACAGCTTTTGCCGTTTCAGCGGCCTTTCGCTGCTCTTTCCACGCGCAAAGTGGTTTGCCGGGTACAATCTCACCTACCTGGACGAACACGCAGGCTATGAAGTCGATTGTGTCAGCGGCGCTTTCATGATGGTCGCGCGCGACGCATATACGCGGACACGCGGGTTCGATGAAGACTACTTTCTGTACGGTGAGGACATCGACTGGTGTTACCGCATCAAGGCGGCGGGGTATGCCGTGTGGTATGAGGGCGCGGTGAGCACGCTTCACGTCAAGGGCGGCAACGGAGGCAAACGCTCGCCGGAGTCGCTCCAACATTTTTATGATACGATGCTGCTATACTTTCGCAAACACCACGCAAAGCGCCATTCGCGAGTGGCGAACGTCAGCGTGGCCGCCGCGCTTCATGTGATGCGCACCGTGCATGTCGCGCTGTGGCGGTTGCGGGGGAGGGGACGGTGACGGAGGAGTGTATGATCCTTTTCGACAGGCGTCCGTTTCGACAGGCGCTGCACCCCTTTGTCGAATTGTGGTACACTGCTGTCGATCGGTATTTCGTCTCCGTCTTTGAAGGAGTGGTTCAGTTTGTTGTTCCGCCTGCGGGAGATTTTCTCTTATCGTTCTATGCTTTGGGGGTTGATTTTATCAGAATTGCGAACTAGATATCGAGGATCGACGCTTGGTTTTTTGTGGACGTTCGTTAATCCTTTGCTTTCGTTGCTGGTTTACACGCTGGTTTTCTCCGTAATCATGCGCATCAAGCTGGCGCACTATGCCGTGTTCCTGTTTGTGGGGCTGCTTGCATGGAATATGTTTTCCACTGCGGCTTTGTCGTCAACCAGTGTGATTGTCCGGCAGGCGTCGCTGGTCAAGAAGATCTATTTTCCGCGGGAGATATTGCCGCTGTCCGTTGTGGGGGGCAGTGTGATCAATTACTTGTTCTCGCTCGTCATTCTCATCCCGTTTCTCATTTTCTCCGGGTACACGCCCAACATTTACTGGTTGTACCTTCCTCTGATCGTTCTTCTTGAGGCGGTCGTCACAGCCGGATTTTCTCTTCTGTTTGCGGCGTTGAACGTGTATTTTCGCGACCTCGAACACATGTTGGGCATCTTCATGATGCTATGGATGTACCTGACTCCCGTGGTCTATACGCTGTCCATGCTGCCCCCCGCCTTTCAGCAGTTCTTCAAGCTGAATCCCATAGCAGACGCCGTCATATCGTACCAGGATATCTTTTACTATGGACAGCCTGTGCGATGGAAGCTCTTTGTTTACGGATGGGTCCTTTCTGTACTGGTGTTTGCTGTGGGTTGGCAGGTCTTCAACAG
This sequence comes from Bacillota bacterium, assembly GCA_021821225.1. The sequence continues at coordinate 19,314 of JAKACR010000007.1, forward strand.
GCTCAGCAGGCGCTTCGCAGAGGAGGTGTAGCATGAAGGCGTCCAGTGTCATCAGTGTGCAAGGTGTCTCGAAATCATTCCGTGTACATACCGAACGCCGCAACAGTCTCAAAGACCGGGTTCTCTATGCTGGCCGCCATCGTTACCGCGAGTTCACAGCCTTGGAAGATGTATCGCTGGAGATTGAGCGAGGAAGCACGGTGGGCCTCATCGGTGTGAACGGATCCGGCAAGAGCACGCTCTTGAAATTGATTTCGCGCATCCTGTATCCCGACAAAGGAACGGTTGAGGTGCGCGGCAAAGTATCCAGCCTGCTTGAACTGGGAGCTGGGTTTCATCCGGATTTTACAGGAGCGGAAAATATTTATTTGAACGCCTCCCTGATAGGCCTGAGCAAGCGTGAGATCAGCCGCAAAGAGGCGGAGATCATCGAATTCTCCGAACTCGGGGATTTCATTCATGAGCCGATCCGCAGCTATTCATCGGGCATGTACATGCGATTGGCGTTTTCGATCGCCGTCGCGGTGGACCCGGAAATCCTCCTGATCGACGAGATTCTGGCGGTCGGCGACGCGGCGTTTCAGGCCAGGTGTTTTGACCGCCTGAAGCTGCTTCAGGCAAGCGACAGAACGATTGTGATTGTCACGCATGATACAGGAGCCGTCGAGCGATTGTGCGACAGGGCGGTCTGGTTGAATAATTCGAGAATCCGCATGGACGGCGCGCCGATTCCGTGTGTCCAGGCGTATCTGCAGAGTGCTTTCTCGCATTCGCGCGCGAATGGCAGTATGAGTTTTGACAGGGTTGATCAGATTTCCGCCGAAGAAGATGGGGGCACACAGCCCGACTCCGCCGTTGCTGCCGGGAACGGACAGGAGCAAGGCGGCATTCGACTGGTCAGTGTTACTTTGCGCTCTCCGACCGACGATGATTTGGTGCACCCCGGCGATGCGGTGTCCATCGTTATGGAATTTGTATCGTCCATCACGAGAGACGATGTTGTGTTTGGCGTCAGCCTTTTCCGGAATGACGGGACCTTTCTGTACGGAACGGATACAAACATTGACCTGACGGGGAAGCTGGCCGTTCGAAACGGGGAGCGGCTGGGCGTCACCATCCGCTTTGAACAGATGCCCTTTCCCTCCGGTGGGTATTATGTGGATTTGAAAGTGATCACGGAATTTGGAGAACCGCTTGGCTTTTGGAACCGATGCTGCGAGTTCACCGTGGTTGCCGACGCGCGGGGTGCCGGTCTGTTGCATCTGGACCATGACTGGACGATCGAGTCTCTGTAAGGTGGTGTGACGTGAACTCAATGGACCCTATGGACATCCTGTTCTGCGGTGATATCTATCAGGTGCCCTTGTACAAGAGTGATGTGACAAACTGGCACGGGCATATCCCATTCGCCTTTTTTCTCATGGCCGTTTGCCGGCCGCAGGTGTTTGTGGAACTCGGCACGCACAAGGGCGACTCATACAGTGCATTCTGCCAGGCGGTCACGGCTGCCGGAACCGACACTCGCTGTTTCGCCGTGGACACGTGGCTCGGCGATCCGCAGGCTGGATATTACGATGACCGGGTGTATCGCGATCTCCGTACATACCACGATCCCTTATATGGGCATTTCTCCACGCTGTTGCGCTGCACGTTCGATGAAGCACAACCGCAATTTGCCGACGGATCCATTGATGTCCTCCATATTGATGGCTGCCACACCTATGAGGCAGTCTGGCATGACTTTGGGAATTGGCTGGTGAAGATGAGCGACACCGGGGTCATTCTGCTGCACGATATCGCGGTTCGAACGGACGATTTCGGCGTTTGGCGGTTATGGGACGAACTAGAAAATCAGTATCCGACACTTGCCTTCACGCACTCCAATGGACTGGGTGTCGCCGCGGTGGGCAAGGATGTGCCTCCGGGGCTAAAACCTCTTCTCATAGACAGTGAGGCGGCCAAGAAGGCTCGCAGCTTCTTTGCCTATCTCGGCGAACTCATTCTGGAGGAGAGCCAGATGAGAGTTGATGCCGCAGACTCATCGCCTGGGACATGGAAGCAAAGTGCGGCAATTCCTTCCTGTCGTATCTACGGCGGCAGGGATGGCAGTTTCTCGGAACAGGATTCATACGCCTACCCCTTGCCGCAAGAAGGCTCCGGCGCCATGGAGGCGATCCATGCGATCAGGGAAGAATGGCACGGACTTCGCATCGATCCCGTGGACGTACCGGCGGTCATCACCAGTCCGGTTATTGAGGTGGCGCAAACGCTTGGCGGGCCATGGAAGAAGTATCCGCCGCAAGCGATGGATATGGCCGGTATCATCCCTGTTGAGGAAATGTTTCTTGTGTTGGGAGACGATCCGCAATTCATAAAAATGGACATGGTCCTGCCTGCCGGCAGCATGATCCGGGTTCGGTTTTCCTATGAGTTGCTCGGTGAGGCGGAATTACAGGCGCGTATAGCCATCGCCCTGCGCGATTATCAGGGGAAGATCACCGCAATGGCCGCGGATCACGCGCAGGCGATGGAAGAGATGCGGACATTGGACCGCGCTGCGCAAGCGCGCCTCAGATCGCTGATCGAGGAACTCGACGGGATCAGGGAACAGTCAAGAAAGCAGGCGGAGGCGCTGGAGTCAAAAGAGAGCGCCATCGTGGATCTGAACTCGATGCTCAAGCGGCATGAATGGGAGCGACAGGCCGTGCAGAGGGAGATCTTCCAGATGAAGGAGGAAGCTGTCCGGGCCAGAGAGGCGCTCTCCGCCATGAAAACTCAATTCGCGCACGTGCGCGATGAGCTTGCGCTGGTCAAATCGACGCGCGGATGGCGTATGCTTGATGCATTGCGCATTCTTCGGTCACTTGCGCGCGATCCGGTCCTGGTATGGCGCAAGCTGTCGGCGAGTGTCCGGCAACTTGGCTGGTCGGCCACACTGCAACGGGTGAAGGACAAGCTTCTGCGGTCGTCTGGCTTCACCGGGGGAGTATCCTACCACGAGTGGCAGATCCGCAGGGAGGCTGAATTTCTCACCAACAAGGGCATGGTGCGGGCTGAGATTGCCACCTGGGGTGAATGCCCCTTGGTGTCCATCGTCATGCCCACCTACAACTCCAGGGAGGAGTGGCTGAAAGAAGCGGTGGATTCCCTGTTGGCTCAACCGTATGACAATTGGGAGTTGATCGTGACAGACGACCACTCGCCGGATCCTGACACCCGGCGGGCGCTGGACTCGCTCGAGAATCTGGACGGGCGGATCACTGTGCTCATGAATGACCAGAACAGGGGGATCAGCGGGAATACCAACGTCGGGATTGAACGCGCCAGGGGAGAACTGCTCACCTTTTTGGACCATGATGACCTTTTGCCCCCGTGGTCCCTTTATGAGGTGGCCAAGACTTACCGGGAGAAGAAGTTCGACGTGGCCTATTCCGATGAGGATAAGCTGAGTGAGGACGGCGTTTTTGAGGATGCCTTCTTCAAGCCGGACTACTCGCCGGATTATATCCTGTCCTGCAATTATTTCAACCATCTGACGGTGTTCCGCCGGGCGGTGCTCGACCGGACGGGACTGCTGCGCAGTGATTACGACGGCGCCCAGGACTATGATCTCGTGCTGCGCGCTTTGGAGATCAGTCACACGGTTGTGCACATCCCTGATATCCTCTATCATTGGCGGAAAGTGTCCGGTTCCACGGCGGCCGGATTTGGCGCCAAATCCTATGCGCACGAGGCGGGCCGGAAGGCTGTCGCGGCGGCCCTCGCGCGCAGGGGGGAACGGGCCGAGGTGCTGAACGTCGGGTATGCGGGGCACTACCGCGTGAGAAGAGAGCTGTCCCGGCATCCGTTGGTGTCCATCATCATCCCGATGCGCGACAAAGTCGGCATCCTGCGGGTCTGTCTTGAAAGCCTGCGCAAGAGCAGCTATACGAATACGGAAATCATCGTTGTCGACAACGGCAGCACAGATCCCGAAACGCTCGATTATCTCGGTGGATTGACGGATTGCCGGGTGCTGCGGTATGATATCCCCTTCAACTTTTCCCGGCTCAACAATCTTGCGGCGCGCGAGGCCGCGGGAGAAGTGCTGCTCTTCCTGAACAACGATATCGAGGTCATTACGCCCGACTGGATGGAGGAGATGCTGCAGCATGCGCTGCGCCCGGAGATCGGAGCGGTCGGGGCCAAGCTGCTCTATCCCGATGAGCGCATCCAGCACGCCGGAATCGTGCTTGGCATCGGGGGAGTGGCCGGCCATGCGCACAAGTATTTCCACAGGCTGTCCGAAGGATATTTCAGCATGCTGGCTGATATCCGCAACTTCTCCGCAGTCACCGGGGCGTGCATGATGGTGCGCAAGGACGTGTTTGAGCAGGTCGGGGGTTTCGACGAGACCAACCTGGCTGTCGCGTTCAACGATGTCGATCTCTGTCTCAAGATAGGGGTTGCGGGGTATCGGTGCGTGGTCACTCCGTTTGCGGAACTGTATCACCATGAATCGATCTCCCGCGGTCTTGCAATGAATTACAACGAGATCTTCTACATGCAGAAGCGATGGGGCGATCTTCTGCGGAACGATCCATTCTACAGTCCGTATCTATCTCTGATTCATGAGAACTATTCTTTTGATCCGTTCCGTCCAAGTGTGCGCGATAGACATTTTCATCTTCTCGTGGACGAGGTCCTGGCCGCATTCGACGAGACCGGCGTGGATCTCGCCGTGGAGGATCGCGGCGATGCGCTGGAGATGCTTGCCCAGGTCTACGCGATTCGTCCGGATCTCCAGGAGGCATTCCAGATGCCGGACGGGAAAATCAGCGTTCACGGATTATTGAATTGGGCGGTCACGGCAGGCGAGAACGGCGACAGTTGCCGACCTGTGCTTGAACCACACAGCGTTCAACTGGAGGAGGCTTTGTCGACGGTCAGCAAAAGAGCGCCTGAATAGGGCTGTGAAAGGGAGTGGATCGGCGCGGATGCAAAGCACATTTCGTACAATACGGTCGTGGGCGGACAGGCATAACCACTTGGCGGCATTCATTTTCTTTTTCTTGTTGATCGGCGTCATCTATTTCCCCGTCCTGATCGGACATGCTTCCCTGAAGACCTACGGAAACTGGCCACCCGGTCCGCTGTTCATCGGCGATCCTCTTGCCGGAGGACCCATCACATACCCGATGGAGCAGTTGGTGGCCCGCGCATGGGCTTCGTTTCAGCTTCCGCTCTGGAATCCCTATCAGGCGTACGGACTGACACTGGGCGGCAACCAGGGCGTGGCGTGGTTTCTTCCCGAGATCGTCATGCACCTGCTGTTTCCGCACAACTTCAGCATCTGGAACGTGCTGCGACTGGTGCTCATGTTGCAAGGCGCCTACCTTCTGGCGCGAGAACTGGACCGGAGCTTTACAGCCGCGATTCTTGCGGGGCTGTTCTACGGGTTGGCGGGGCCGGCTCTTCCCAATGTCAACCTGGGAATGGACAACACCCTTCTGGTATTTCCGTATCTTCTGATTGCGCTCAGGCGGATGGTTCTGGCTGAATCGACGGCGGACACGGTCCGTTGGGTGGCTCTTGCGGCGTTGGCGGTGGATTTTTCTTTTCTTGCCGGATTTGCCGAGGTCCTGCCCCTGCAGTTCCTGTTCGCCTTGTTTTTTACACTGTCCTTCGTTCCGTTCAGGACGGGCGGTGTTCGCAGGGTCATCTCTGTCGTCGTCCGCGGCGGCGCCAGCCTGCTTCTGGGAGTGCTCGGCTCCTGGATCAGCATCTACACGCTGCTGCTGCCGCTTAGGTCCTACTTTACCTATCAATCATCCAATAGCTATACGACGCATGCCCCATTGAGTTGGCTCGGGACTTTGATCGACCCCACACTGTTCGGTCAGTCTTTGGCGGGAGGAAGATTCACCGCGGGACAAACTGTCTGGATTCTGGGGAATCCGGTCTGGGCATTCCTTCTCATCGTGAGCGCGCTGATGCTCATCCGGCATGCGCAGCATAGAGATCGACAACCGGCGTGGCTGTTCGTCAGTCTCCTGGCTGTCTTCGTCGGTGTGCTGGGCTATGCCGACGTGCTGGGAATTCTGAAGATCTTCTCGTTTCCGCCATTCAACCTCATCGTGATGGTCCGCTTCCTGGAGTTTTTCTGGTGGCTTCCCTCCTGTCTTGTTCTCGGATGGGGGTACGATCAGATCGGCGATATCGGAGGCGCGGTCCGCGTGGGTATCGTTATCCTGTTGGGCTCGTTTCTGTTGATCGTCTTAATTCGCTTTGGACTGGTGACGGCACAGGTAACAACGCCGCTTGAGGTTCTGATGGCCGAGAATATAACCTTTTCCCTTGTGTTTTTCGGCTTGCTGTTTGTCAACCTGTTTGAGAGGAAGCATTTTCTGAAGACAGGGTTGCTGATCCTGTCGCTGTTCTCACTCATCATCTTTGTGCCGAAAAATTACTTTCCGCACGGCATTCCATTTCGAGGGATTCAAACGGGACAATCATTGATTGCCAGGAAATCTGACATCCTCTTTTTCCAGGGAATAAATGTAATCCCCATGCTTTTTTCTGGAATGGGCGTTCACACGATCAGTGCGTTCGGTCCCTTCTATCCAAGCGGTTATGCCAATCTGATTGCGGGACTTTTCCCCAGTCCCGCTCCGACATCACCCAATGGGGCGCTTTTTTTTGCTGCCGAAACGTTCTCGTCGATCAGTCTGACCGGGGAGGACCTGGCTCGTCTGAAGGTTCTCGGTGTCACGAAGGTCGTGAATCCTGGTCCCTTACAGTTCGGGCTTGCTGAAAACCCAATGTTTCTCAAGGCAATCCGAAGGCTGTATCATGGAACGGGTGGGTCTTCTCTTGTCAATGCTGTCAACGCGTTGGCTGGAGTGTATTTGATCAGACCCGATCTGCAGAATGCATTCCCGTATTCATCCGCAACACTGAACCAATCACTGCTAAACTGGGCGGTAACCTATGGAACCACGACTGACAGCGCGCACACCGAGCTTGCTCCATTCCGCAAACAGTACAAAATATTGAGTATCATCGCCAATCGCGACAGCCATTTGCCTCCCATTGTGTCTCCGGCCGAGTCCCCGTTGCTCGGCGCTCCCAGTGTTCTTCCCCTTATAAACGGTGGCCAAATGTACGTCTATCCCCTGCGGGGTTCACAAGGGCTCGTTTTTGCGCCCAGGCAGGTTGTGGCGGGGGCATCGCAATCGGCATTCTACGGTCTATTGCAGAGGGACCCAACGCAACTATTGCAGACTGCGTTCGTTTTGCGCCAAGGCGCTTCAGCGGGGTCGAGTACAGTCCGTCGCCCGGTGCAAAACCTCCGTGTATCTCCATTATCCTATTCTCCGGGATTTGACCACCAGGTGCTGAGGGTAAAGGCGCATGGGCAGGGTCTCCTGGTATTGCGCATCCAATACACAAAGCATGTTGTGGTCACCGTCAACGGAGCGGTCGCGCGCCCTGTACCGGTCGACGGGGTGTACACCGGACTGTACGTAAAAAAGGGGAATCTCACTATCCGTTTCAATTATATAACCCCTGCGATTTTCTGGAGCACCGTCATATCTGCCCTTGTGACATTTTCTCTGGTGATCGTGGCGGCAGTGTGTCAATGGAGCAGAAGAAATTATAGAAAAAAGTGAGAACCTCATGATCAGTTTCAGATCAAAAAAATTGAAATAAAGAATTTGAATACTTCTTGTAACTTGCAATCTGTCAGTGACCTAATGTAAGGTGGTAGGAAACGACGGATTATCTCCACTTCAACACGAATCTCGTAGCTATGATGCGGAAAGGCGGTATTCATGAAAAGCGATGTGATGGTGATTGGCGGTGGGCCGTCGGGTTTGACTGCGGCATACGAGTTGAGCAAGAGTGGCATGGGGATCGTGGTTCTGGAACAGGATCGGGAAAAAGTCGGGGGGATCTCCCGCACAGTTGAGTACAAAGGGTTTCGCTTTGATATCGGGGGTCATCGATTCTTCTCCAAGAGCAAGGAAATTGAGGATCTTTGGACCGAGTTGCTGGGCGACGACATGCTGGTGCGCGGACGATTATCCCGCATCTTCTATAATGGGAAATTCTTTGACTACCCTTTGAAGCCGATGAATGCGTTTTTCAATTTGGGACCGATAGAAACTGCACTGTGCATTTTTGACTACGGTTATGCAAAACTCTTTCCACAGAAGAGTTCGGTTTCATTCGAGGACTGGATCATAAATAATTTTGGGAAAAGGCTCTACCGCACGTTCTTCAAAACTTACACGGAAAAGGTTTGGGGTATTCCTTGCAACGAGATCAGCGCGGACTGGGCTGCCCAGCGCATAAAAGGCCTTTCTTTGGCAAGTGCGATAAAAAATGCTTTTCTCCCGCAA
>JAKACR010000184.1 GCA_021821225.1 Bacillota bacterium
CACGGGCGGTGACGGAGCGGGCACGTTCAACATCTCGACAGCGGCCGCGTTTGTCGCGGCCGCGGCCGGCCTGAAGACGGCCAAACACGGGAACCGGGCCGCGTCGAGCCGCGCGGGCAGCGCGGATGTACTCGACAGTCTCGGGGTGACGATTGATCTCCCTCCCGATCTGGCCGCGCAGAGCCTGGAAACAACGGGCTTCTGTTTCCTGTTTGCGCAGGCGTACCACCCCGCAATGAAATACGTCGCGCCCATCCGGAGGGAACTCGGCTTTCGCACCATGTTCAACATCCTCGGCCCACTCACGAATCCCGCACGCCCCACGCGCCAGGTGCTCGGCACGCCGGACAGAAAGACGGCGGACAAGATCGCCCAGGTGCTGGCTCGGCTCGGCTGTGAGCATGCGTTTGTCCTGTACTCCGCCGACGGGCTGGATGAGATCTCACCGGCCGCCGCCACGCACGTGTACGAAGTGCGCGACGGGAGGATCGAACCGTTCACGGTCGATCCCGCCATATTCGGCGTGGAGCGCCATGAATTGCGGGAAATCCGGGGCGGTGAACCAAAGGACAACGCGGCCATCATCCGTTCCGTATTTCACGGGGAACGCGGCGCGGCGCGCGATGTGGTGGTGATCAACGCGGCGGCGGCGCTCTACGTGGGAGGAGCGACCGCCAGTCTGGCGGACGGCGCGCGGCTGGCGGAACGGCTGATCGACAGCGGACTGGTACGGGACAAACTGGATCAGGTCATCGAGTACGGCGCCCAATTATTGACTGGCGGGACGGCGCGATGAACCTCCTGGAACGAATTCTTGACACGAAATATAACGAGGTCGCGCGATTGCGGGCGCGCTTTAGCGCCGCCGACCTGAGAGAGCGGGCGCAGACCCGCGTGCGTCCGTTCGGCCGGGCGCTGCGCGAAAACGCGCCGGTCGCGCTGATTGCGGAAGTAAAAAAAGCGTCGCCGTCCAAAGGATTGATCCAGCCTGATTTTCGTCCGCTGGAAATCGCCGCGGCGTATGAGCGGGCGGGCGCGGCGGCCATCTCCGTCCTGACGGACGAGGTGTATTTCCAGGGCGGAAACGATGTCCTGGCAAGTGTGCGGGATGCGGTGTCGATCCCGGTGCTGCGCAAAGACTTCATTGTCGACGCGTTGCAAATCTACGAGTCGCGCGCGATTGGGGCGGATGCCGTACTCTTGATCGCGGCGGCGCTGGATGACGGCCAACTGAGAGAGTTTTACGCGCTGGCGCGGGAGCTTGGCATGGATGCGCTGGTGGAAGTGCACTCGCCGCAGGAGTACGAGCGCGTCGCCGGGTTTTCTCCAGGCATCGTGGGTGTCAACAACCGAGATCTACGCACGTTTGCGGTCGATCTCGGCCAGACCGAGAAGGTCGCCGCGCTGGTTCTGCACGATGCGGTGATCGTGAGCGAAAGCGGGATCGCGACAAGAGAGGATGTGGCGCGTGTGCGGGCGTGCGGCGCGTCCGCCGTTCTTGTCGGAGAGACGCTGATGCGTGGCGTTGTGGCGGACATCCCGGGAAGGATCGCCGCCTTGCTCCACGGAAAGGATGAGAGCGCATGATGACGGGCGTTCGCGTGAAACTGTGCGGATTGACCGGCGCGGCGGACGCCGTGGCGGCGGTGGCGGCAGGCGCGGATTTTCTCGGTTTTGTGCTCGCCACAAGCAAGCGCGAGGTGACGGCGCGCGATGTCTCCCTCGCACTTGCGGCGGTGCGGCGGGCACATCCCGTGGGCGCGGGAGAGGTTGCGGCTATGGCGCAGCCGGTGCTTGTCATGGTCGATCCGGCGTTTGACGACGCGAAGAGGGCGATGGACGAGTCGGGCGTGCGGCACATCCAGCTCTCCGGGGATGAGACGCCGGAGTTTTGCGACCGACTGCGCAGGCGCGGCGACTGCACCGTCTGGAAGGCGTGGGGCGTGCGCGGCGATGAAACAGACAGGCGCGCGGCGGATTATCGCGGCGCCGTCGACGCCATGCTGTTCGACCGGCACAAGGGAAGCGCGCGCGGCGGAACAGGCACTGCGTTTGATTGGCGCGCGCTGGATGACGTGTGGCCGCTGCTCGGGTGTCTGCCGGTTGTCGTGGCGGGCGGTTTGACGCCGGATAACGTCGCCGGACTGCTGCGCCGGCGCTTGCCGTATGCTGTCGATGTCTCATCTGGAATTGAGACGGACGGACGAAAGGATCCGGACAGGATGAAACTGTTCGTGCAGCGCGTGCGTGCGTTCCGGGCAAATCAGTCGAATCACGATCATGGGAGTGTGACGGATGTATCCGGATGAACGAGGGCGATTCGGCGAATTTGGCGGCCAGTACGTCCCGGAAACGCTGATGTCGGCGCTGCGGCAACTGGAGGACGATTATTTGCGCCTGTCGCAGGACGGCGATTTCACGGCGCGCCTCGCGCACTACCTGTCCGCCTATTCCGGCCGACCGACTCCGCTGTACTATGCGAAGCGCCTGACGGAGATGCTCGGGGGCGCAAAAATATATCTCAAACGCGAAGACCTGAATCACACCGGCGCGCACAAGATCAACAACACGCTCGGTCAGGGCCTGCTCGCCAAAATGACCGGCAAAAAGCGGGTCATTGCGGAGACGGGGGCGGGCCAGCACGGGGTGGCGAGCGCGACCGTGGCCGCGCTGCTCGGACTGGAGTGCACCGTTTTCATGGGTGAGCAGGACATGGAGCGCCAGGCGCTCAACGTGTTTCGCATGCGGTTGCTCGGCGCCGAGGTAGTGCCCGCGGTGTCGGGTACAAAAACGCTCAAGGACGCCACCAATGAAGCGATCCGCCACTGGGTGCAGCATGTGGAGGATACGTACTACATCATCGGTTCCGTCGTCGGGCCGCACCCGTATCCCATGATGGTGCGTGATTTCCAACGCATCATCGGCGATGAGACAAAAACGCAGATCATCCAGCTGGAAGGCCGCCTGCCCGACGCAATCATCGCCTGCGTCGGAGGCGGCAGCAACGCGATGGGCATCTTCTATCCGTTCATCGAAGACCGGGTGGTCAGACTGATCGGCGTGGAAGCGGCGGGAGAGGGCGTCGAGACGGAGCGCCACGCGGCTTCGATCGCGAAAGGCCGCAAGGGCGTGCTGCACGGCTCGCTGACCATGCTGCTGCAGGACGCGGACGGACAGGTGCTGCCTGCCCACTCGATTTCCGCCGGCCTGGACTACCCCGGAGTCGGCCCGGAACACGCGCACCTTGGCGCGACCGGACGGGCGCAGTACGTGCCTGTCACCGACAGTGAGGCGCTTGACGCTTTTTTGTTGCTTACGCGCACGGAAGGGATCATCCCCGCGCTGGAGTCGGCGCACGCTGTGGCGCAGGCGGTGAAACTCGCTCCCGGCATGCCGAAAGACGCACTGTTTGTCATCTCCCTGTCCGGCAGAGGGGACAAGGATGTCGAGCAGGTGCAACCATACTTCGGGGGTGTCGATCATGCCTGATACGGGCAGGGAACATTTGGAACGGCGCCTGCGCGCCTGCGGCGCGGCGCGGGCCGCATTTATCCCGTTTATCTCGGCAGGCGATCCGGACTTTGAGACGAGCGTCAATATTGCGCGCCTGCTCGCGCGCCACGCGGATGCGATCGAAATCGGCATCCCTTACTCCGATCCCCTGGCGGACGGGCCGGTCATCCAAGAGGCGTCGCTTCGGGCCTTGCGCGGCGGGATGACAATGACGCGCGCATTTGACCTGATGCGCGCGGTGCGGGCGCGCTCCGACGTCCCGCTGATCGCTTTCACCTATGCCAATCCGGTGATCCAGGCCGGCCCCGCCGCGTTTGCGCGCACCTGCCGGGAGTCCGGCGTAAACGGGATCATTGTCCCCGACCTGCCTGTCGAGGAGTCCGGCGAACTGCGGGCGGCGGCGGATCGGGAGGGCGTGGCGCTGATTCCGTTGCTTGCGCTGACGAGCGGGGATCGGATCAGGCGGATTGCGGCTGGCGCGCGCGGGTTTGTCTACTGCGTGTCGTCGCTCGGCGTCACGGGTGAACGAAACAGCTTCAGTGACCAGTTGCGCTCATTTGTCGAGTCCGTGCGACGCCACGCCGCCGTCCCGGTCGCCGTCGGGTTCGGCGTAAGCAGGCCGGACCACGTGCGCGAACTGTCCGCGTTTGCGGACGGCGTGGTGGTGGGCAGCGCCATCGTGCGCCTGTGCGGCGCGATGGAACCGGCAGTCCGGGACAAGGACGCAGGTCTGCTGCAAACGAAGATGGATGAACTCGAACAATTTTGCGCGGATCTCGTCCACGGAGCCTTGCGTGAAGGAGCTCCCTCGTGAGCCGCGTGTTTCAAAGGGTGTGCGTCATTGGCTGCGGCCTGATCGGGGGCTCCATTGCCATGGCCCTTCGCGGCACGGGATGCGTGCGGCATGTCGTCGGCGTGGACGCGGACGGCCGAGTGCTTGACGCTGCCTTGGCGCGCGGTGTCGTCGACGAGGCGGCGCCTCTTGCAAAAGCGGCGGCGGGCGCCGATCTGGTCATAGTCGCGACGCCCGTGCCGGTCGCTTTGCAGACGCTGCGCACCCTCGGAGAATGCGAGGGCCTGCTGGCCGAGCGCGCGATAGTCACCGACGTGTGCAGCACCAAGACGCGCATCGCTGGGGAAGCGGCGCGCTGTTTTAGCCGCGCGGCGTTTGTCGGAGGCCATCCGATGGCCGGATCGGAAAAATCGGGCATCCAGGCGGCAGACGCCAAGTTGCTTGAAAACGCTGTGTATGTGTTGACTCCGACCGGCATGACGGACAGCGCCGCACTGGCTGAACTGCGCGGCTTGCTGCAGGCCGCCAGGGCGCGCGTGACGCTCATGGCGCCTGAAGAACACGACCGGGTCGTGGCTGCAATCAGCCATGTCCCGCATATCATTGCGGCGACGCTCGTCAACCAGGTCGCCGCGCTGTCCGAAAAGAGCGCGCACTATCCGGAACTGGCGGCGGGTGGATTTCGCGACATCACGCGGATCGCTTCGAGCGATCCGGAACTGTGGCGCGACATTGCGCTTGACAACGAGCGGGAAATCGTCCGGCTGCTCGACGACTGGGCACAGCGCATCGAGGCGTTCAAGCGCGCCGCCAAGGCGCAAGACGGGCCCCGGTTGGAACGGTTTTTCGCGGCGGCGCGGTCTTTTCGCGACGCGCTGCCGGCCCGCGCGACGGGCGCCATCCGCGCCGTGTACTCATTCACCGTGTCGGTGGCGGATGAACCGGGCACAATCGGAGAAATCGCCTCCCTTCTCGGCGCGCAGGGCATCAGCATCCGCAATATCGGCATTCTTGAGAGCCGCGAGGACGATGACGGGCAACTGCTGCTCCAGTTTGACCGGGTTGACGATCACGACCGGGCTGTCGAGACGCTCGCGAAACAGGGCTACCGGATCGCGGACCGGCCTTAGGGGCGGTTGACTTCCGGTACAGCCATCCATATCATGAGGATGAGGATGTGCATTGCTCTCCATTCCTCAGTATCTCTCTCTTGGCTCGCCGTCTTTGGCGAGTCTTTTTTGTGCGACGGTAAACGATCGGCGACAAACTGAGATTGATGCGGGAGGCGGCTCGCATTTGGAGAAATGGAGCGCATAGAATCGCCGGTTTTTGAACAACCTCTTAAAGTGCCTGTCCAAAAAGGGGGCAGGCAAGATTTGCGCAGGGCAACGGGACATGGGATAGACCGAGGGTGGACAAGAAGCGATCGTACAGATGGAGTGACGTCGTCATGCGTCTCGCAGAATGCCTGAACCAGAGTGATTCCGTGAGTCTGCGGCGCATTGCGGAACACCATGGCATGGATTGTCCGCTGTACAGCAAAAACGCCCTGTTGCAGGAGATTCTGTCGCGTCTGTGCGATCCGGAATACCTCAATGAACG
>JAKACR010000185.1 GCA_021821225.1 Bacillota bacterium
CACGAACGATTGCTGGGCGAATTTGAGGCGGGGCAGGCGGATATCTTGCTTGGCACCCAGATGATCGCAAAAGGGCTGGATTTTTCCCGCGTCTCATTGGTCGGCGCAATCGCGGCGGACACGGCCTTGCGGATTCCCGACCTGCGCGCGGCCGAGCGGACTTTCCAGTTGCTCGTCCAGGTCGCGGGGCGGGCGGGGAGGGGACAGATCCGCGGCGAAACGATCATCCAGACCTTCGCGCCGCAACACTACGCGATCCAGTGCGCCGTCAGGCAGGATTACGATGAATTCTACCGCACGGAAATCGCGGCGCGCCGCGCCGTGGAGTATCCGCCGTTCACCGAGATCACGCAGTTCGTCGTGTCGCACCGCGACGAACGGCTGGCGCGCCTGACAGGCGAGCGGCTTTACGGCTATTTGAATGAACGGCTTTGCGGCCAACCGCGCGTCCGGGTGCTTCCAGTCGTTCCGGCCACGGTCGCGCGCGTGCGGGATCTGTTTCGCTACCGCATCGTGGTGAAGTATCCGTCGTTCCGGGCGATCGCGCACGGCCTGCATGAAGCGTACGAACAGACGATGGACGAGTTGCCGTCCGGCGCGTCGCTGTCTGTCGACGTGAATGCGTACGCGCTGGTGTGATAGAGTATAACCTCTGAAAGGAGGGATGTGCGGTGGTCGATTTGCCGCGCATACTGTTCATGGGGACGCCCGCGTTTTCCGTTGCGGTTTTGCGCGCGCTGCTTGATGCATCCTATCCGGTGGCGGGAGTCGTGACGCAGCCGGACCGTCCGCAGGGGAGACGGCGCGAATCGGTGCCATCGCCCGTGAAAAAGGCGGCGCAAGAGTGTGGAATTCCGTTGTTGCAGCCCAGGCGGATCCGCAGTGAGGAAGCGCTCGCGGCGTGCGCCGACCTGCGCCCGGATGTCGTGGTCACCGCGGCCTACGGCCAGTTGCTGCCTGATCGTCTGCTCGCGCTTCCGTCGCGCGGGGCATACAACGTACACGCTTCGCTGTTGCCAAAATACCGCGGCGGAGCGCCGATCCAGCGCGCGATCATGAATGGCGAGAAGGAGACCGGCGTGACGATCATGTCGATGGTTTCCGCGTTGGATGCAGGTCCTGTCTGGGCGCGCGCAGCCACTTCGCTTGGTCCCGAGGAGACGTACGGGGAGGTGCACGACCGTTTGGCGGACATGGGCGGAAAACTGCTTGCGGCGACGTTGCCGAAGATTCTCTCCGGCGCTCTGCAGCCTGCGGAGCAGGACGAATCACAGGCCACATTTGCCCCGCTTTTGACGCGGGACGATGAACGGCTCGATTTCCGGGAGGATGCGCGCGTTCTGGCCGATCGCGTGCGCGCGCTTGTCCCCGGTCCGGGTGCGTTTGCCTGGTTTGCTGATAAGCCGCTCAAAGTCTGGTATGCTAGGGCGAAGCATGAATGGCGGGGAGATGCGGCGCCGGGGCAGTGCGTCGCATTTACGGACGAAGGGCCGATGATCGCCTGCAAGACGGGTGCGCTGGTTCTCGTGCGCGTCCAGCCGGCGGGGAAAAAACAACAAAGTGGCCCGGAGTTCGCCCGCGGGCTGCGATCGCCCGCAATCCTGCGGCTTGCGGCGGAGCCCGGCAAAAGGTGAGCGGCGCGACGGTCGCGCGACAGGGCGCCCTGCGCGTTTTGCGCGAAATTGAGCGGGGCGGCGCGTATACGCAGATGGCGCTTGAACGGGAATGGCGGCGCGGCGGGCTGTCCGGCGCCGATGCGCGTCTTGTGAGCGAACTTGTGCGCGGTGTTCTTGTGTGGCGGCGCCTGCTTGACGAATGGATCGCGCGGTTGTCCACCGTGGCCGTGGAGCGCCTTGAACTGCCTGTGCGGATCATTTTGCGCATGGGCCTGTATCAACTGCGTTTCTTTGATCGTGTGCCGCCGTACGCCATCGTGTCTGACGCGGTGGAGCTTGCCAGGGTGCACGCGCCGAGAGCGGCCGGATTTGTCAATGGCGTCCTGCGCGGCGCCTTGCGCGAGGCGGATTGGGTCACCCCGCTGACAGACTGTGAAGTGTCCCGCGCCGAACTGTCGGGCGTGCGGTTGTCCTACCCCGATTGGCTCGTGCGGCACATGGAGCAGACGCTCGGTGACAGGGAGGCGGCGTGCGGCGCGCTGCTTGCGATGAACAGACGGCCTGAGCGCACGGTGCGCGCCAATCTGCTCCGCTGTACACGGGAGGAACTGATCGCCAGACTGGCGGATGAAGGCGTTCCGGCGCATCCCGCCGCCTTTTCGCCTGTGGGCGTGGTGCTTCCGGCGGGCGTCCATGCGGTGGACCTGGCCGCGTACGCCGAGGGATGGTGCACCCTTCAGGGCCAGAGTTCCATGCTCATCGCCCCGCTGCTTGACGCGCGGGAGGGGATGGACATTCTCGACGCGTGCGCCGCGCCGGGCGGCAAGGCGACACATCTGGCGGAACTTACGGGCGACCGGGCGACCGTTACGGCGGTTGACATCCACGCTCACCGGACGGCCATGATCGAAAGTCAGGCCAGACGCATGGGGCACCGCTCGATTCGCGCGCTCACCGGAGACAGCGCCCTGATCGAAGGGGAATTTGACCGCGTTTTGCTGGATGTTCCGTGTTCCGGTCTCGGCACAATCGGGCGCAAGCCGGATCTCAGGTGGCGTGCGAGTCCCGGCGGAATCCGCGAACTTGCGGCCATCCAGCGGCGGCTGCTCCTGGCTGTCGCAGCGCGCGTGCGCCCCGGCGGGATTCTCGTCTATGCGGCGTGCACATTGTCCGCCGCGGAAAACGAGCGCCAGATTGCGGCGCTGCTCGCAAAACGAGAGGATTTTGTCCTGCTGCCATGGCGGGGCGCGCCGATTTCCGGCGGTGCGGCGCAGGCGCGTATCTTGCCCCAGCAGTTCGGAGGTGACGGCTTTTTCGTGGCGCGTCTGCAACGGCTTCCATGAGATGCGCGGCGACTGCGGGAGACGACTCAGGGGACATGTGATAAAGTCCTCTGCTGAAATTTGGTTTATCACATGTCCCTTAGGGCGGCGGGAGATGACGCGAGGTGCAGTGGCTGTATGGGATGACACGCCAGGCGTTGCGTCGGTGGCTTGCGCAACGCGGCGAACCGGAGTACCGGGCGGATCAGATCTATGACTGGCTGTACAAAAAGCGCGCCGGGAGCGTCGAAGAGATGACGAATCTCTCCCAGAAACTGCGCACACTGCTCGCTGAACAGTTCGTTTTCGGCACGTTGAAGGTGATTCGCCGGCAGGTGTCGCAAAAAGACGGCACGACAAAATTTCTCTTTGAACTGTATGACGGCGACACGATTGAGACGGTGATCATGCGGCACGATTACGGGATCAGCGTCTGCGTCTCCACGCAGGTGGGCTGCAAGATGGGCTGCAAATTCTGCGCCTCCACACTGGGCGGCCTGATCCGGAATCTGCACGCGGGGGAGATCGTGGAACAGCTCATGCATTGCCAGCGCCTGCTCGACCAGGAGGGCGCGCGCGTTGCCAGCGTTGTGCTGATGGGGTCCGGAGAGCCCTTGGAGAACTACGACGCCGCGATGGATTTTGTGGATATCGTCACGGATTCCGCAGGGCTCATGATCGGCCAGCGCCACATCACCATCTCCACGGTGGGGCTGGTGCCGGCCATCCTGCGGCTCGCCGACGAGCGGCGCGGACTTACGCTGGCGGTATCCCTGCACGCGGCGGATGATGAGACGCGATCGCGGATGATGCCTGTCAACAAAGCATACAACATTGCGAGATTGTTGGAAGCGTGTCAATATTACTACAAGGTGACAGGACGGCGGATCTCCTTTGAGTACGCGTTGATTCACGGGCACAACGACAGCGTGGAGGATGCGCGTAAACTGGCGGAACTTCTTCGTCCCCTGCCCTGTCATGTCAATTTGATTCCGGTCAATTACGTTCCCGAGCGCAATCTGGTCCGGACGCCGAATGGGCAAATCCAGGCGTTTGTCGATGAGCTTTGCAGGCTTGGCCAGTCCGCGACTGTCCGCCGGGAAATGGGGGGAGATATCGCGGCGGCGTGCGGCCAGTTGCGCGCTGAACACTCCGGGGAGAGGTCTGGGTGACGACATGAGATTTGCGGCCAAGTCCGACATTGGCCTCGTGCGCAAATTGAATCAGGATGCTTACATGGTGCGGCCGACGGGCCGGGACTCGTGCATCGTCGTGGTGGCGGACGGCATGGGGGGGTCCGCCGCCGGAGAGGTTGCGAGCGCGCTCGCCTTGCGGGTGGTATCCGAGGAACTGGCGCGCGGCGGCTCGGCTGACGACGCTCAGGCGCGCCTGTCGCAGGCCGTCCAGTCTGCCAACGCCGAGATTTATCGGCAGGCCGTCCTGGTCGAAGCGTACGCGGGAATGGGAACGACGATTGTCGCGGCCGAGGTCGATCAACATCAGGCGACCATCGTGCACGTCGGGGACAGCAGAGCGTACCACCTGTCGGCCGATGGCGTGCTGTCGCAACTGACGCACGATCATTCCCTCGTGAACGAACTCATCCGCCGCGGCCAGTTGTCTTCTGTGGAAGCCGCCGTGCACCCGCAGCGTCATGTTTTGACCCGTTCGCTCGGTACTCTTCCGAATGTGGCGGTGGACTGCAGGGTATGGCCATGGGCTCCGGGCGATCTGTTTCTTGTCTGTTCGGACGGGTTGACAAGTCTTGTCGACGAAACGGAGTTGAAGGATTGTCTGAGCAAGGAGCGGCCGCTTGCCGAGAAAGTGACGGCGTTGGTGGCGGCTGCTCTGCGCGCGGGTGGTTACGACAATATCACGGTGGCGGTCCTTGCCAATGATGGCGACGCGAAATGGGGGGACTGCGGTTGATCGGGATGATTTTGGGCGGACGCTATCAAGTCCTTGAGCGCATCGGCGGCGGCGGCATGGCCATTGTCTACCGGGGGCTTGACGTCTTGTTGCACCGTCCGGTGTCGATCAAGACACTGCGCGCCGAGTACCTGGGAGACGCCGAATTTATCCGACGTTTCAAACGCGAGGCCCAGGCGGCCGCGAGTCTCTCCCATCCAAATGTCGTAAACATCTACGATGTGGGCCAGGAGAACGAAACGCACTACATTGTGATGGAATACGTGGACGGGAAGACGCTCAAACAGGTGATCGACGAGCGCGCGCCGCTGCCCGTGGGTGAGGCCGTGCAGATTGCCCACCAGATCGCCGACGCACTTTCGCATGCCCATGAACGCAACATCATTCACAGGGATGTCAAACCGCACAATATCCTCATCAGCAGGCAGGGGCGCGTGAAGGTGACCGACTTTGGCATCGCGCGCGCCATCTCGACAAATACAATCACGCATCACAGTTCTTCCGTGCTCGGTTCCGTCCACTACTTTTCTCCGGAGCAGGCGCGCGGCAATGTGGCGGACGCGAAATCGGACGTGTATTCGCTCGGCGTGGTCATGTACGAAATGCTCACCGGGAAATTGCCGTTTTCCGGCGATTCGCCCATCAGCATCGCGCTCAAACACCTGCAGGAGCCGTTCATTGAGCCGCGGAGACTGGCTTCCGGCATTCCGCAGAGCGTTGAAAATGTGGTCCTAAAGGCACTCATGAAGGATCCGAAAGATCGCTATCAGACAGTGCGGGAATTGTCCCAGGATCTGGAGCGGTCGCTGCTGTTGCCGGACGTGCCCAAGTTCATCACCCCAACCGTCGGCGCATCGCCTGACAGTCCGACCATCGAACTGCCGTCCATCATGGCCGCGGGAGTCGCCGCGGGAGCGGGCGGACTGTCCTCCGCAAGAACCGCAGCGCAGCATGTGCAACAGCCTGCGGTGGACGCCGTGCCGGCGGACGGGGCGTCCGAGGAGCAGGATTCCGTCAGGCGGCCGTGGTGG
>JAKACR010000186.1 GCA_021821225.1 Bacillota bacterium
CGCGCAATTCGGCATTGACCACCTGATGAAGCGTCAGTTGCATCGTTTGCCTCGTCACCATCTGCATCGTCTGCGACAAATCGGTCGCCCGTACAATCCTGCACATCCCCCCGCCCGCATCGGCAATGTTGCGCGCCTCCGTCCGTCCTCGTTCGCCGAGAGCTCCATCATCCACAATGCCGATCACGCTCGTCGCAATGCCGCGTTCTCTGCCGGTCTGCGCAACATAAACTGGATCTGCGCCAAAATTCGAACATCCATCCGTGATCAGAAGCAACTGCCGCAGCGTTGGTTCGCCAGACATACCTGTCACTCCTACAAAAAAGACTTAACGGACAGTATTCCCAGTCTGGCCTGTGATCATTCCCCCTAAATCTGGACGAGACGCCTGGCCTGCGCGCCCGCCGGCGTCCTTCGCGGATAGCGAATGGCCGGAACGTTGGTAAGCTTGATCGTCGCCCAATCCGGTTTATGCGGATCAACCCGGGCGCACACAACCGTCATGTCGTCCTTGATGACACCCCCTCCCACACGAACCGCCAATTCAAGCAGCAAATCCGCGATGATCTGAGGATCGCTCCCGTCCATGCGCTCCAATTGCCTGCGCACCCATTCCTGCGGCTCTCGCATCCGTGAAACCGCTTCGAGAACGCCGTCCGATATAAACACGAGAATATCCTTTTCACAAAGCGCCACCCGCTTTGTCTGCACATCGATATCGCGCAAAATGCCGATCGGCACATTGTCGCCGTCGATGGTCATGACGGTCCGCCCCCGCTTGATGTACGTGGTGACCGAGCCGATCTTGAGAAACTCTGTTTGCAGCGTGTACAGATCGACGATGGCAAGATCGAGCGTCGCATACATTTCCTCGCGCGAACGGAGCAGCAACACGGAATTGACGGTGCGCACGGCGACACTCTCATCAAACCCGGCTTTGAGCAACTGGGAAACAAGCCGGACCGCCGCGGACGATTCACGGCCTGCGCGCTCGCCGTTGCCCATGCCGTCGCTGACCGCGATCGCGTAACGGCCGTTGCCGATATCCAGCGCGCTGAACGAATCGCCGCTTTGCAACGCGCCGTCCTTGGCCGCGCTGGCGAATCCCGCAACCACGTCGAACAGGCGCGCGGAGGTGAGCGTCACTCTCTGATACGCGCCATCCTGGGACAGATCCGCCCGCTGCACGGCGATCGTCTCGCCGAGGATCTCCGACAGAAGCGGCGCGATCAGTTTTCCACATTCATCGTGACCGCTCGGGTGCACCTGCAACACCTCAATCTCCACTTTCCCCTCCTCCAGCGACACGATGTCGATCCCCTGCACCTGCAGGCCGAGCTCGCCCAGAGCGCTTGTGATCTGCGCCTCCTGCTTGCGGCTCGTCCCATTCTCACGCTGGATTTGCCGCGCCAGGTCCTCCATGATCGATGCCACTCCGGACAACTGGGATGCGACAAGTTCCCTGTTATCCGTCATCTGATGATGAATCGCGGCGGCGCGCCGGACTGATTCGGCGGATCGCCGCAGAGTCGGCAACAACTGTTCCAGTTTGATACAGCGACTGTACATTTCGCGGGGCGCGTGCCTTGGCGGCATATCGGGCCGCTCGCTCAGGGCCGTCAACGTTTTTTCCATGGCGGCGCGCGTACCCGCGCTGTCCGCGCCAAAACACTGATTTACCTTTCGGCAGTGGCTGCACAATTCATCGATCGTCGCGTCGATCGCCTGTGTGGACCACGCCGTCTCATCTGCCGGGGAATCCGCCACGTCGAAAAATGATGACGAGAGTTGGGAGAAGACGCTTGCCACCTCATGGATGCGCGATGTGAGCAATTCCTTGATGCGCCGCGCATGCTCCTGTCGGTTCTGAAGGAATTCGGGGGTTCCGGGGACATAGCGCGCCAGGAGCGAATAAGCCGATTTGGGCACCAGAAAAAATAGTCCGACAGAGAGCAGCGCCTCCTCCGCGCCATGGATCACGGCGACAGCGGACTGATCGTACAGGCTGAGCGCCACTGACCCCACCAAAAACCCTCCCGCTGTCGCCGCCCGGCCGGAATCGCGCAGGATTCCCGCCAGCACACCGCCAAACGCCAGCATCCCGATCAGCGGCGCGAACGACAGTGCGCCAAGCGATACGATCACACCGGTGACAGCGCCCACCGCACCGCCAAGGCCAGCGCCGCCCAAGTACGCGAACAGAACGACGATCAGCCTGGCCAGCGTGCCCTCCAGCGATACTCCGGCGACATGGAGGCCCCGCAGGCCGGAGAGCAGGGATGCCAGGAGAATGGCAAGGCCGAGCAGTTCATCCCAACGAAGCGGTTTTTGCGGGCGCAGCGAAGAGAGCAGCGGGGGCATCTGCAAGAACATCACAGTCAGCACAAAAGCGAGAAACCCGTCCGCCGCCGCTAACAGCACGGCGTACCAGGTGAACGTCGCCAGCGGCAGCGTGAACCCGATGCGAAACCCGGCGTCCACGGCGAAAACCAAAAACGGCGCCACGTGAATGTCAACGCGCTCAACCCGCTCCAGCACGTACATCAATAGACGGTACGCGCCGATCAGCGCGATGGTCAGATAGGGGTTGATCCCGGACGACTGCGCGGAAAAGGACCCGAGTGTCAGCCCTGCCGCCATCCAGACTGCCGACCCTTTGCGCATGTACAGCGACACCGCGAAAGCCGCCAGCACAAAAGGCGTCAGGTCTCCAAGCAGGACGGCCCGGCCGAGCAGGACTCCGACCGCAAAAACGAGCAGCATGAAGATGAGGCGCTGTCCTCCCGATTTTGCGCTTTCACGCTTTGCAGCGCCCGTTTCCGCTCCCGCGCGCTCTGGCCGCATGCCGTACGGCGCCCGGCGCGCTCGCGTTTCAGAAGTCACCAGCCGCATGACAGGACGCTCTGTCCCCGGATTTTGCTTGCCCATCTGATTTTTCCGAGTCATATCGCGCACCACCCGATCATAGAATGGTTTAATTGTAGATGCGCCTTCAGGCGAATTTTGTCGCATGCTGTTGCCGCAATAGACATATTTAGCGACAGATTGATGCGAAATTCGCATCCGCCGCATGGCGCGGAAAGTGGTTGCGCCGCACGGCGCCCGCGGTCATAATGGGACGGGAAACAAATCCGGCGGCAGGCTGGCCAAGCGGTCGCGATTTCTTCGAAAGGCGCGGCCGGCGCCCGCACATGGCGCGAATCGCGAGTGGGGAAGAAACAGAGATGCGAAAATCGTGGGATTCTTATTTTATGGATATGGCGAGAATGGTCGCGACTCGCGCCACCTGTGACCGGAGGCATGTGGGGGCGGTCATCGTGCGCGACCGGCGCACGATCGCTTCGGGATACAACGGCAGTGTGTCAGGTGACGTTCATTGTTACGATCAGGGGTGCAAGGTCGTCGACGGCCACTGCATAAGGACGATTCACGCGGAGAGCAACGCCATTTTGCAGTGCGCGAAGTTCGGCGTCAGCACGGACGGAGCCGCGCTTTACGTGACGCATTTCCCTTGTCTGCAATGCACCAAGCAGATCATCCAGGCCGGAATCAAGAGGGTTGTATACGGCGAGGCGTACCGCGTCGACGATTACGCCGTGGAACTGTTCGGTCAAACCGGGGTGACACTGGTCCAGGTGGAGCAAATGGGCGACATCCGCGTATAGTGGAGTATCCTAGCGCAGCAAGGGGATGCTTACGATGCCGTCATGGCTGAAGAACCA
This sequence comes from Bacillota bacterium, assembly GCA_021821225.1. The sequence continues at coordinate 3,723 of JAKACR010000186.1, forward strand.
ACTGCTAAGGGCATTTCGCGACAGGGACAGACGCTCCGTGGTGATGCTGAATCGCGTGTACTACAAATACCGCAGGAGTTCCCACCCCCCCGCTAGCGTCCCGGCCGACCAGTCCTGACAAGGCGCCGACAACCCAATCCCTCGTCACGAACATGACGAGGGATTGGAGATTATCCCCTGCGCCCGCCGCGCCCGCCACGCTTGGACTCACTCCGGCGCAACGCCTGCAGACGATCATCGCTGTCTTTCATAAAACGGCTAATCTTGTCTTCCAGGGTTTGTCTTGTCGATCCGCCGCTAAACCGCGCGCGGGACCGATGAGGAGCAGGATTATCCACAGCTTGTCGGATCGACAGGCCGATCTTGTTGTTATCGAGATTGATAACCTTGACGGTTACGGGATCATTCACCTTCAGATGTTCATTGATATCGCGCACATAACTGTCCGCGATCTCGGAAATATGGACAAGTCCCGTTTCTCCACCGGGCAATAACACGAAAGCGCCAAAATGAGTGATCCCTGTAACCTTTCCTTCCAGTTTGCTGCCCAACTCGATCGACATAAAAGCTGAAGATCCCCCTCAAAAGAGTCACTTACTCATCACACATTATACTCGAGAGATGAAACCCGTGTCAAGGGCCATCTCTCGAATTTGCCATCTCCCGAATTGTCAGCGGCCGCCCTTATTTGTCGTTCCGGCCGCCGAGAACAGGATTTCTCCGGGCTTGACCAGATTGTACCGCTGCGCGGCGAGCGTGGCGATATAACTGTCCGTGTGCAAAGCGACAATCTCATGTTGCAAATGCACAGCGAGTCCGCGTTGCGCGGCGAGCTGCGCAGCGACATGCGAGCGCGCCGTCGCGTCGGCGGCCAAAAGCGGCCGCTGCACGAACCAGTACTGATAGCCTCCCCACAGGGCGAAGGCAGCAACGATGATCACGCGGAGCTTCAATCTCACACGCCGTTTCCGGCCTCCGGCGACGGCCCGTGCCGCAACTTTTGTACGTCTCACTGCCGATGTGGTCAACTCCTTGTCGGCTGCACGTCCAGCGTCGCGACTGGCCGCTCTCTCCGCCAAAATCCGGATTGTTGCTATTCCCCTAGGGTTCCCCGTCGCCCCGGCGCAACCAATCCAATATTTTATGCCGATACCTATTCGACACCGCCTGTATATGTTCCTTCCCGCCGCGCAAGGCGGGCAACAGATATTTTCGCCCAACCGCGCGGACGCCCAACCGCACCCATTCCAGCAACTTCGCGACAGGCCAGCCGATGAGCGGTTCCAGTTTCAGCAGCGCTCCGTCCAGCATCACCACAGACCGCCGCACCATTTTCAGCAAAATCTGCAGAGGTCTGATCAACAAGACAACAAAAATACGGTACACGGCCATAAACAGGCGGCGGATGAAGCGCACGATCATGCGCGTGCTGGCTTCCACCAGCGAATGCGCGGTCTTCCAGTAAATCAGCGCGCCGCTGCCAAGGAGAACGAAGACGACCAGGCGGATATCGCCGTCGTTGACGCCGAGCAGCAGCGTGAAAACAAAAATCAGAGCGAACACCCAGAACCCGAAGTCCAGCAGAGATGAGAAACGAGTGAGAAAGCGCCATTCTTTCAGCGAACTGCGGTAGATGTCGTAGACTGCGGCGAGTACCGCCCCGGCGCTTGTCATGAGCAGAGCGGTCGCGTACTGTGTCTGCTGTTCCATGGCCGGGCCTATTTGAGCATCTTGCCAAAGAGTCCTTTTGTCTTGGCGCCCACAGATCCCTTATCGGCAAAATACTGAAGGTCTCCGATGGCGCCCTCGATCGAGACAAGCCCGTTCTCCAGATGGAGCGCCTTGATGTGCAATCCCTGTCCGCGAACGGCCATCACGCCCGTGGTGGTCTGCAAAATGAATTCATGCGCGTCAAACGACTCCACATTCACCACGCCGGTGATCTCGGCATACTGACGATTGACCATCAAAACCTGGTGCTTTTCGAGGTCCTGGCGCAGCCGCTCATCCGCCATTCCCGTTTCCCCACCTTTCGACCGGCTTGTACGTCTCCATACATCCTATGGCCGATCCAAAAGGAATAGACCAAACGGGGAAAGACGGTCGGCGGATCACATGTCCGCCGGACCGTCTTCGTCATCCTCATCGTCTTCGTCCGCCTTGC
>JAKACR010000187.1 GCA_021821225.1 Bacillota bacterium
CTACCACGAATTGACCGCGCTTTCCGACCGTCTGCCGCGTCTGTTCAACCTGTCGGCCGCCGTCGCCGAGCATGGGGGGCAACTCGTCTTTTTGCACCGGATTGTCGAGCGGCCGGCCGACCGTTCCTACGGTGTGCAGGTGGCCCGAAAGGCGGGACTGCCGATGAATGTGACGGAACGGGCCGAACAGATTTTGCAGCGTCTGGAGGCGGCGGCCCTGCAAACTGTGGCGGCGCGGGAGCAGTCCGCGCCGGCTGCGGAGGCGGCGGTCGCTTCTGCGATGGAACGCGCTTTTCCGGCGCAGGCGGACGCCTTGCCAAGCAGAGGCGACGGCGCGCGCGAAAACGCTAGCAAGTGGGAAATTATGGCAAAAGAACTGATCGAGTTGGACCTTGATGGCATGACGCCGCGCGAAATCCAGGCATTCTTGTATAAATGGCGGGAGCGTTGCCCATCATGAGCGGCGCGCGGCGCAAAAGGGGATGACAGTCGTGCAGGGAGCCGTGCGTAGGGATATCCGCGTTCTTGACGCTCTGGTGGCCAACCAGATCGCGGCGGGCGAGGTCGTCGAGCGACCGGCGTCCGTCGTCAAGGAATTGTTGGAAAATGCCCTGGACGCTGGGGCGACGCACATCTCCGTGAGCATTGTGGAGGGCGGCCTGACGGAAATCGACGTGACCGACGACGGCGTGGGGATCCCGCCCGATCAGGTGGAACTGGCGTTCATCCGCCACGCCACGAGTAAGCTGCGCACCATGGCAGATTTCAGGCGTCTTGCGAACCTCGGCTTTCGCGGAGAGGCGTTGCCGTCCATCGCGTCTGTCAGCCGGGTTACGCTGCGCACGCGAGTGGATGGACAGGACGCGGGCGTGGAAATCGCGCTCGACGGCGGCGTCGTGCAGGATCGCCAGCCTGTCGGCTGTCCTTCGGGAACGCGCGTGCGCGTGCGCGATCTGTTTTTTAACACACCGGCGCGGCTGAAATTTGTCCGGTCGCTGCAGACCGAGACGCGCCACGTGCTGGAGGTGGCCGGGCGCGCCGCAGCCGCGCGGCCCGACGTGGCCATCTCTGTGACGGTCGACGGCCATCGGCAGTTTGCCACGCCGGGTGACGGTCAGTTGCCGTCTGCGTTTCGCTCCGTGTACGGCCACGCGCTTGCGCAACGGGCGGTGGCGCTGTTGCTCGATCACCCGGACTACGCGGGCCGGGGGTTGTTGGGCGCCCCGCAGGATTCCCGGACGTCGCGCACGGGTATGTGGTTTGCCATCAACGGCAGGCCCGTGCGCAGTCATCCCCTGGCGCAGGCGGTGCTGGACGGTTGCCACACGCTGTTGCCGCGCGGCCGTTTCCCGGTTGTCATGCTGAATCTGGAACTGGACCCGGAGCTAGTGGACGTGAATGTCCACCCCGCCAAGTGGGAGGTCAAATTCAGTGAGGAAAAAGATATCCGGGAACTGGTGAGGCAGGCCACCCAGACGGGCATTCAGGCGGGCGCCGGGATTCCGGACATGCATCTGGACGGTCGGGGCGCTGCGGTGGATGGCGCCGTGGTGGACGCGGACGTTCCCGGACGAACGGCGTCGCAAAGCGCGGAGAATGCCGTCCGTGACGAAACAGACGCCGCAAGGCCGTCCAGCGCGCAAGGTTGGACACCGACGCGCGACAGGTCGGCCAGCCCGCCTATGGAGGAATCAGTGCAGGTGGCGATGCAGGTACAGGAGCCGCTCCGGGCTTACGGCGAGTGGGCGGCGGGCGCGCCGGAAACAGTGGTGGACGCACGGCGCCCCGATGTGCCGTCCGCTGTCTCAGGTTCCGGTCCATCAGGTTCCGGTCCATCAGGTTCCGGCATCTCGGATTTCGCCGCACAGCGCCCACACAGCGCTTTGCGCCCGGTGGCGCAGGTGATGAATATGTACATTGTGGCAGAGGATGACGATGCGGTCTATTTGATCGATCAGCACGCCGCGCATGAGCGGGTATTGTACGAAAAGTTCCGCAGAGCGTTCGCGGAGGGCCAGGTGCGGCCGGTGGAACTGCTTGTTCCACTGACGGTCGAGACGCGGCCGCAGGAGGTGGCGCCCCTGACGGCGCTGGCTTCGCAGGCCATCTTGGTTGGACTGCGGTACGAGCCTTTTGGCGAGCGGTCGTTTCTGGTGCGCACAATTCCGCACATCTGGGAAGGGCTAGATCTGGAGCGGCTTGTTCACGACACGTTCACGGAACTGGTGGAGCACGGTGAATTGCCAGATCATCTGTGGCTGGAGGAACGCATCGTATTGCGCTCCTGCAAGGCGGCCGTCAAGGCCAATCGACGCTTGAGCATGATGGAGATGGACGCGCTGCTGCAAGCGCTCGCTCCGCTGGAAAATCCGCTGACGTGCCCGCATGGCCGCCCCACCGCGCTGCGTATCACGAAGACCCGGTTGGAACGGGAATTCGGGCGATCGATGTGAATCCCGCACGCCCATTTCTCTTGAGAAATTTTCAGGATGCTGCCGCAGCGCCAGAAGGACTGCTGGTCACGACGGCAGGGAATGTCCGTGCCGGGGTGGCCGATGTGGTGCGGGAACGCGCGGCGCAGGCCGGGCTGCCGTTTGTTTTCCGGCGCGACCGTTCGATCGCGGAGTTGTTTCGTACAGAACCGTTTCGTCATCTTCTGGTCTGGCCTGTCCAAGGGCAGCCCTCGCTCCATCGGCGGGGCGGCGGCTTACCGCTGTTTTACCATCCTGGGATGGCTCTGGTGCGGATCAAGCGGCTTTGCGAGAACAGCCGGAATGACCGCCTGCTTGCTCTGGCGGGCGTGCGTCCCGGCGACCGCATCCTGGATTGCACGGCGGGACTCGGTTCGGATGCCGTGGTCTTAAGCCATGCGATCGGACCACAGGGAAGTTGCACGGCCCTGGAGGTGCGGCCGGAGATCGCCCAGTTGCTCGCCATCGGGCGTGCGACCTATGAGTCGGGCGTACCGGCGTTTGACGCAGCGCTGCGCAGGCTGGATGTGCGCTGTGTGCCGTTTCGATCGGCGCTCGCCGTGCTGCCGGACGATAGCTATGATATTGTATATTTTGATCCGATGTTTGACGCGTCGGTCAAAGGGTCGCATTCGCTGCAACGGATGCGCGACTTTGCGGAGCTGTCGAGCGTCACGCAATCCGATCTTGCGCAGGCGCTGCGCGTCGCGCGACGGGTTGTGGTGGTCAAGGGACGCTGGGACAGCGCGTGGTGGCGCGAATGGAGGATCCCGCACGTCGACCGCAAGAGCGGGAAGGTGGCGTACGGGTTACTCTGGCGCAAGTGAGGCCGATTCTGTCGTGTCGCGGACGGAAGCTGTCCATTTGAAGAGGTGGCCGTGCGGGTCTGATCAGGATGGCGCGTGCTCCTGAAAAGGAGAGTTGGCAGGTGGAGTTGCCGGTTGTCGTGTGCGTTGTCGGACCGACTGCCGTGGGCAAAACGGAACTGAGTCTCGCCGTTGCGCAGGCGATGGGCGGAGAGATTGTCTCGGCGGATTCGATGCAGGTCTATCGCCAGATGGATATCGGCACAGCCAAGATCCCTGTGGAAAAGCGGCGCAATATTCCGCATCACATGCTGGATGTTGTGGATCCCACGAGTGCGTTCACGGTCCATCAATATATTGAGATGGCCAGGACGATCATCCTTGACATCGCGCGCAGGGAGCGCCTGCCGATTGTGGCGGGCGGGACGGGATTGTATGTCCGCGCTCTGGTGGACGGGCTGGATTTGACGCAGACGGCCCGTAATGACGCGCTGCGTCGCATGCTCCATGAGCGCGCTGCGCGCGAAGGGCCGACCGTTTTGCACGACATGCTGGCCGAGCGGGACGCGGCGGCGGCCCTGCGGATTCATCCGCACGATGTCCGGCGCGTGGTGCGGGCCCTGGAGATCATCGATCACACGGGACGGACTGTGGCGCAAAGCTATCGGCCGGAACCTGCGTGGTGCCGCCCGGTGTTCGTCGGATTGACCATGCCGCGCCCCGTATTGTACGGGCGAATTGAACAGCGTGTGGATCATATGATGGAAGAGGGGCTGCTGCAGGAAGTGAAATCGCTGCTGGCACGCGGTTGTACGCGGGACCACACGTCGATGCAGGCCATCGGATACAAGGAGATCGTGCGCCATCTTCGCGGTGAAATAAGCCTGGATATGGCCGTCGATGAGATCAAACGCGCGAGCAGGCGGTATGCCAAACGGCAACTGTCCTGGTACCGGACAGATCATAGGGTGATCTGGTATGAAACTCCTGAAGATGGTATGATGGAACCGTTGTGTGCACAGATCATGAAATTTGTGTCCCAGGCGGCGGAAACGGTCTGATGGAGGTCTGTGCCGATTTTTGCGGGGTGGGTTTATCCGGGGTGTACACTGCGACGGCATCCCTGTTTGGCTCTTTGGCTGAAAGGACAAGGAAGGACGAAGCAGGACAGAAAGTGTGCCGCGCGGGAATACGGTTTTGAGGGAGTACGAGCATGGGTCTGGAGGGCGCTTTGGTGACGACAACGAAACCGATTAACATTCAGGACAGTTTTCTGAACACCATCCGCAGAGAGAACATCCCGGTCGTTGTGTATCTTGTGAATGGATTCCAAATAAGGGGATTTGTTCGCGCGTTCGATAATTTCACAGTGGTGGTCGAGTCGGACGGAAAGCAGCAGCTCATTTACAAACACGCCGTATCGACCTTCACACCCAGCCGGCCTGTGCGGTTCGAGGCGGAATAGCCGGTTCGGCTGGATAGTTGTTCCCAGCGGGCCTGGAAAGATGCCTTTTGTGGTATGCTGAATGCGCGTCAAGTCCCGTGCGTCAGCACTGAACAGAGGGTACAAGGTGCTCGCTGGCGGGCGAATTTTTTGGTATACTAAGTGGTGTCGGCCAGCGTAGCTCAGCAGGTAGAGCAACTGACTTGTAATCAGTAGGTCGCAGGTTCGATTCCTGTCGCTGGCTCCTTTAAAAAGCCCGGTAATACGGGAAAAGCGAAGGGTCGCTCGAATCCTGAGCGGCCCTTTTCTTGCGTTCAGTGTGTCAACAGTGTGTCAGACGTTTTGGAGTGGTATTAAGTCAATAGCGTGGACACCCCAAAACAGAGAAATTGTAAGTTTTAATATGCTGACATCATCAGTTCCTGACTCAACTTGCTTTGGTTTGTAGCAATTGGGAATATCTTCTTTCGTATTCCGCTGGTGACAGATACCCGATGGATGAGTGAATCCGTTCTCGGTTGTACCAGACCTCAATGTATTCGAAAATGCGTTTTATTGCCTGTTCCCGCGTCCTGAACTTTTCCAGGTAGATGAGCTCGCGCTTGAGGATGCTGTGAAACGACTCGATACACGCATTGTCATAGCAGTTCCCCTTGCGACTCATGCTGCCGACCATTCCATACTCTCTCAGCTTGTCCTGGTAGTCATGAGAGGCGGTATTGGCTCCCTCGGTCCGAGTGATGCAGCACGGGCTCTGTGGGACGCCCTTGGCGTTCATAGGCCTGTTCCAGTGCACCTACGCACCACTCCTTTGTCATTCTTTCTCCCGCACGCCAACCCGCTATCTTACGGCTGTAAAGGTCCTCCACGCTGGCGAGATAGACCCACCCCTCGTCCGTTGGAATGTAGGTGATGTCTGCCATATACACCTGGTTCGGCCGCTCGGCTGCAAACGTCTGGTCCAACACATTCTCCTGAACAGGATAGTCGTGATTCGAATTGGTTGTCGCTTTGTACTTACGCACCGTGCGGCTTCTCAACTGATGTTCCCGCATGATATTGGCCACGGTCTTTTGTGCGACTCGCTCGCCCTCCTGGCGCAGGATTTGTGCGATTTTCGGGCTGCCATACAGACGACGGGACTTCACAAAGATCTGAT
>JAKACR010000188.1 GCA_021821225.1 Bacillota bacterium
GCGAGGAAGAATCCGTATCCGGTATTCTTCCTCCGCTTCACGCCAAAATTGCTCCTCCAGCCGCCCGACCGCGGCCACCGCCAATTTCACCAGCAATATGCTCCCGTCTGAAAATGGCTCTGTCAGACACCTGCTGCTCAGGGGATGATGAAGCTGTTGCCACCGCTGCTGCTGCCGCCAAACGGCGAAAGGCTACCCTGCTGCTGGCTCGGTTGCGGTGCCGGGGGCGGAGGCAGGATCCCCAGTTTCACCGACATGTTCAGTTTCTGCTGGTCGCGGTAGACCGTGATCGTCACGACATCACCCGGCTTGAAGTGAGTCCAGAGCTCCGTCTGCAGCGAGGAGACACCGCTGATGGTATGTCCGTCGACCCCCACGATCACGTCGCCGCGCTGAAGTCCCGCTGCCTTAGCCGCCGCGCTGGTAACTTTCGCGATGTAGACGCCGTTGTTGACCGGAACGTTCGGCTGGTACTGCTGCGGCACCTGCGACAGATCCATGACCTCCACGCCGATCGCGGGATGTTCGGCATGGCCTGTGGCAAGGATCTGGCCCGCGATCAGTTTGACCTCATTGATCGGGATGGCAAACCCCATCCCCGAGAATCCCTTCGCGACGATCTTCGAACTGTTGATCCCGATCACCTGTCCGGCGATGTTTAAAAGCGGACCGCCGCTGTTTCCGGGATTGATCGCGGCGTCTGTCTGCAGGACGGTCTCATCCCCGATCGCCTGGCCCGTCTGTTCGTCGATGACGGGCATCACGCGCTGCGTTGCGCTGATCACGCCGGCGGTCACCGTATCCGCAAAATCAAGGCCGGCCGGATTGCCGATCGCAATCGCCGGTTCACCCGGCTGCAACGTGCTGCTGTTGCCAAACTGCGCAACATCCTTCGATGTGATGTAACGCGAGGGAATCCTCAACACGGCAAGGTCCGTATAGGGGTCTGTTCCCACGACCTGCGCGTACATGTGTACCTTGTCACCCAGCACGACCTCGACTTTTGTGGCGCCCTGCACCACGTGATTGTTCGTGATGATATATCCTTTGGGGCTGAAAATGACACCTGAGCCCACACCGTATTGCTGAAGGCTCTGCCCAACGCCGTTCGGGTTCGGCTCATACTGCCAGTTGACGACGCCCACCACGGAGGGCGTGGCCTTTTTGACGGCCTGTACGATCGCATCGTTCACCGTTACATTGACCGTTTCATTGACCGTCTTGCTCCCCGGCACGTTGAAGCTCGTGGGCTGCAGACTGGCTCCGGACAGCGCCGGGGACGGGAGCAGATTGTAGTGCACCATCAGCGGAACCGCCGCCAGTGTGGAACCCGCGCCCACGATCGCAGCCACGATCGCGACGGCAATCCAGCGGAATACGGAAAGCGGTTCTTTGCCCGATTTCCTGGTACTGCGAAACTCTCCGTCATCGTAGTATCCCATATGATTTCTCCTCCCCCTGCAACAGTCGTGCATACTGTCCACAATCTGTGCATACTCGCGACGACCGTTCTCTCGGGCAACGGATATCAGAACTCCTGGTTTAACGTTCGTTTTGCCCCCGGAAGAAGCCGGGCATGGGGATGGGATCCCCGCTCACAGACGGTCACAAGCTCTGTCGCCGCGCGCGGATGGGTCAGCGTGAGCAAAATCCCCTCCGTCGCAGTGCCGCCCGCATCGGCGAACAGTCGGTCCACCACGGCAAGCGCCACCTCGGGACGGTTGTTTTCTTCACTCAGATGCGCCAGAAAAACGCGCGCGGTTGCCTCCGTCACAACGTCCAGCAGATATTCGGCCGCACTGTCGTTGGACAAGTGACCCTTGTCACCCAGTATCCGCCGCTTCAAATGCCACGGGTACGGACCCGCGCGCAACATTTCCACGTCATGGTTCGCTTCCACAATGTAAGTATGCGCGCCGCGCGTAACATCCCTGTTCTTTGCGCTCACATAACCCAGATCAGTCGCCAGCACGAGTTTGCGCCCAAAGGCATGAAAGACAAATCCAAGCGGTTCTGCAGCGTCATGGGAAAGCGCAAATGGTTCGATAACCATTTCCCCAAGCGCAAAAGGACGCCCTGCCGCGATAAAGCGGGGTTTGGCGACATCCTCCATACCGGCGCACAGTTCGCTCCAAGTCCCCTGCGACGTGTAGACGGGGAGTCCAAAGCGCCGGACGACAAACGGAAGACCTCTGACATGATCGTGGTGTTCGTGCGTGACAAGCAACGCGTCAAGCCCATCCGGGACCACTCCAATTTCACGCAGGGCGCCCTGCAATTTCCTGATCCCCACTCCGGCGTCCACCAGCAGGGCGGTGGAACCCGCCTCCACGTATACAGCGTTCCCTGTGCTTCCACTGGCCAATACACAACAGCGAAAGCTCCCGTCCGTCGCCTGCCGCACATCCTCCAGGGAAGACACGCGGGACAACCCCGCAGCGCCCGGCAAGCCCGCATTCGGAGCGGCGCGTTTCGGTGCTGTGCCCGGCATTCTCACTCTTTGCCCACTCCCACTTCACCCGTGAATGCATTGATGTAGAATATGCCCAAACGCGAGGCGACGCGCCACATCGGAGCCAGATACCACTCCGTATCGCTGGTGATCCCGGAACCGTAACCAAGCTGGATCCCTACGATCGTATTATCCACATTGATCTTCGCCCTGTCCAGAAAAGACGCGAGCGACAGCAGCGCATTGGCGGCGGTATTGATCGCGCGAGGCGGCTGTGCGCCTCTGACTACAAGCACCGTCTGGGTGAAGCCGTAGAGCCACCCCCCTTTGACCTGAATCTCCAGATGAGCGCCGAACAACGGGTATCCCTGGTATTGCTGCACAAATGTCTCCTCATGGACACCGTGAGCGCTCCAGGACGAAAGAGTTTCGTAATCATGAAAATTATAACCATGTTTGCTGAACCAGCGCTTAAGATCGCTGAAAAAATGCGCAGGACGAACGGGAATGCGCCCTAATCCAGCATGGGACGGAGCAAATGTGACAGAGAAGCTTCCGCGTTCAAGCTGGCGCACACTGCCGTAAGGCGTGTCGATTTGCCAGCGGCCTTTCACAAGACGCGGCGGTGCGGCGCTTCTGACGGGCAGCACGATATCCGCATAGGCTCTGAGACTGACGGGGGACGGTGTCACGCGCAGCATGGACAACGGCTCCTCCGGCGACGCGGGAATCGGCGCATCGACGCGGACATGATCCATCAACAACGCACTCTTGGCATTGGCCAACTGATCCGACTGCGGCTCCGCATAAACGGAGATCGCAGAATGAAGCACCCATAGTTGCACGGCCAGAAAGGCGTTCAACAGCAGAAACACGATGAGCAGAATCGCTTTTACCCGCCTGAAGTCCAACCCGTCATCCCCGTCCCCTCAAACGGCCTCGCGTTCACAGCGTTCAAATACCGTGCGGAGCCGCCCGTCATGGTCAGGCGGTACACGGGCGCCAACCGCACGATGCCGCCTCCCGTCGCATTCACGCCGTAGCCCAGAGAGATAGACTGCACTTGACGCAACTGTTTCGTTCCAAGTTTTGCGATCAACTGCGGACCGGACAAAATGGTCTCGCGTTGCGAACCGACGCTCAGGTCCAGTTGTGCCAAGGCTCTGCGCAAACTGACAACCACCCCGTTTTCCGTCGCGATCCGGATCTGATTCAGCGTCCCAAAAAGCGGCCAACCGCCGATCAAGCCGCGAAACGTGAAGACATTCCGCCCCGGCTGCGCTTTCGACCGCCCCGCCACGGCGGTCTGATCGCCGAGAAACCCACCGTGGTCATTGATAAAAGGGACTGCGGCAGAAAGCGATTCCGTGGTGGAACCGCGCCAGCCGCGCAGCGGAGCGCTTGCCTGCGCATAGTGCACAGTCAGCCCGAACGGACCGTTTGTCACATGGACTCCGACACTCCCGTCGGTGTACAGTACACCGCGGTGCGACCCTTCCTCGACTGAAATGACGGATGTCGGATCGCTGAAAAAGGAATCGATGATATGCGATGAAGACGTTGAGGACAACAGCCACGTTTGACTGGACATGGTCAATGTGTCGTACGGCAGATCGTACACATGGCCATTGACCGGTATCTGCACAAATGGAATCGCCGTATCGGTCGGTGTGAACGCCGTCGCGAGCGCAGGCGACGGACTGGCCACCGTGCCGTGAAAAACGGAGCGTCCGATCTGATAGGAGATGCCATACACATCCTTGCTTGCCGTGGGCGTAATGTAAACCGGCCCGTTCACGCCGCCGGACAGCTTCGCGTCAAGGCCGGGCACGATCCAGGACAACAGCGATGATGGCAACCGCTCTGCGCCAAAGTCGAGCCGCAGCGAAGCGCCGGCCGGCGGCAGCGAACCTGTCGCCGGCACGCCGCTTCGCCATTGCGACTGCAAAAGCCGACCGTGGCGTAACGCGCGCATGATGGAGCCGGCCGCCACAGCGTTGCCGCTCAGTCGAAACAACTCGTTGTTGGCGGTCCAGATCCAGATCGCCAGCGGACGGAAAAGGCCCCGCGCCGTTTTATCGCTCACCTGGGTGGGACCGGAGAAAAAGCCCGTCCGGCCGATATTGACCGGCGCCGGTGTGCCGGTCCACAACAAACCGGAGAGAACGATGCTCAGCACGACCAGCAAAGACAGCGACACAGTGGCCGCCCTGTCCAGCGCGTCGCGCGACCATCGCCGCCTGTCGCGCGGCGGTCTCCACGTTTCGCGCATCACTTCACCCCCTCGCCGGTGTCATCCTGCAAAGCGAGCGGCAGGATGATCCGCACCGTGGTGCCGATTCCCTCGGCGCTCTCAATATAGATTTCTCCGTCATGGCGCTGGATGATTTCCCTCGCGATGGCCAGTCCGAGTCCTGTCCCGCCCAGTTCGCGCGAACGGGCCTTGTCAACACGATAAAACCGATCAAAGATATAAGGCAGCTCTGTCGCGGGAATGCCCTGTCCATCGTCGGCCAGCCGGAGCACGGCGACTTCGCGCTCTCGGTCGATAGATGCCTCCACCGTGATATGGCCGTTGGAGGATGTGTGTTTTAAAGAATTGGACACCACGTTGTCCAATACCTGATCGATCTGGTCGCGGTCGATCCAGACCTTTGCAGCGCCGCGCAATAAAGTCTCAAACCGGATACCCGCGCGAAACACCATGAGGGAGAATCGTTCCTCAAGACCACTCAACAGTTCGGAAACCAGGACTGGCGCCTTGTGGGCCACCTCGTAGCCCGCGTCCAGGCGGGACAACTGAAGCAGATCCCGGATGAGTCTCGTCATGCGGTTGGTCTCCCGATCCATCACCTGAAGAAACCGCACGGTCAGGGACGTGTCGTGCATGGCTCCTTCGAGCAACGCCTCCACGTAACTTTTGATCGTCGTGATCGGTGTGCGCAGTTCGTGCGAGACGTCCGCCACGAAACGCCGGCGCGCACTCTCCAGCCGTATCTCCTCCGTCACGTCGCGCATGACGTACACTCTCCCGCTTTTTGTCCCCCTCGCCTGTCCTCGCTCCCGCAGAGCGGTGACGGAAACCGCAACCGTATGTTCCTCCAGTTCCACCACGTGAACCTGATCTTCGGAAAATTTCCCCGGCAATACCGTCGCCAATTTGGCTCCAAGGGCGGAACGCGTGCAATGAAGCAGTTGCGCGGCGGCCGGATTCATCAGTAAAATATCGTCCGATCCGTTTGTCGCAATCACTCCGTCGCTCATCGTGGACATGATCGCCTGCAGCCTGCTCTTTTCCTGTTCCGTACTCGCGATCGCGCTGCGCAGGCGGCCCGTCAGCATGTTGAACGTCGACGCGAGTTCACCGATCTCGTCATTGGAATAGA
>JAKACR010000189.1 GCA_021821225.1 Bacillota bacterium
GATGGTCACGAAGGTCAGGAGAAGATCGTCCATGCTCCATCTCTCCTTTGGGCGTTTCCGCCAGTTGCCATGGGGCGGCGCCTGCTGTACGGACTTTATCCCATGTCCCTGGGGGCTGCGGTGACGGACCATGAGGAAAATTCATCATCAATCATACCACAACTCATTTTACAAGATTGATGCGCAGCCTGTATTGTTCATGGTAGATCTGGCATGCAAAACAATGATTGATTCATACGAGGAGGATCCTGATGAACCTGGCTTTATTTCCGAGGCGGCGATACACGGAGGGCGCGACGCCGATCGAATTTCTCCCCCGCTTCTCGAATGCGTTGGGCGGTCCCCGGATCCACATGAAACGCGATGATCTCCTGGGGCTTGCATCCGGCGGAAACAAGACGAGAAAATTAGAGTTTCTGGTGGCGGACGCCCTGGCACAGGGAGCGGACACCCTGATCACCTGCGGGGCGGTGCAGTCCAATCACTGTCGCCTCACCCTGGCGGCGGCGAATAAGGAGGGCATGAAATGCCGGTTGGTGTTGGAAGAACGGGTGCCCGGCAGTTATGACCGGGATGCCAGCGGAAACAACTTCCTGTTCCGCCTTCTCGGCGTCGAGGCGGTGTCCGTGGCGCCGGGCGGGGCGGACATGATGCAGGAGATGGAGAGAGTCGCCGAGGAGGTCAGACGGCAGGGGGGCCGGCCGTACATCATTCCGGGCGGCGGGTCCAACCCCATCGGGGCGATGGGGTACGTGGCGTGCGCGCAAGAGATCGTTGCCCAGTTGTTTGAAAAGGGGCTCGCCGTCCGAAATGTGGTGTGCGCAAGCGGCAGCGGCGGTACGCATGCAGGTCTGTTGGCGGGTTTTCAGGGCGGGAATTCAAACATTTCCTTAACCGGCGTCAATGTCAGCAAGACGCGGGATGTCCAGGAACCGATGATTCATGCCCTGGCCAATGAGACTCTGCAGTATCTGGGGATTGACCATAGTATCCCCCGGGAGGCGGTGGTCTGTCTGGATCAGTACGTGGGCGAGGGCTATTCGCTGCCCACGCCGAAGATGGTCGAGGCGGTCCAGCTTCTGGCCCGGACGGAGTCGATTCTCCTTGACCCCGTGTATACGGGCAAGGCGATGGCGGGGTTGATTGACCTTGTGCGCAAGGGACATTTCGACGCACAGGAGGATATCCTGTTCGTCCACACGGGGGGATCGCCGGCTCTGTACGCGTACCGGCAGGTCGTTTTGGAAGAGCTGACCGCGGAATGAGCCGTCGGTGAGGATCTGGAATAAAGTGCAGCCGATTCTCCGGGCATGGATGCGAAAACAGTTTTGCCATCTGAACAGGCTCAATAAGGCGGGGGTGATCGGGAATGAAAACCCTGGGCGTCCTGGCGGGACTCGGTCCTTTGGCCGGCGCGCATTTTTACCGCCGACTGATTGAGCTGACCGCCGCCGCAAATGATGAAGAGCATATTCCCGTCGTCCTCATTTCAGAACCGTCGATCCCCAGCCGGATTCGTTATCTTGAGGGTGTGGGGGATTCGCCGGCGCCCAAACTGCAGGAGGTTGTGCGCAGATTGGTGGCGGCTGGAGCGGAGTGGATTGTCATTCCGTCGAGCACGACCCACATCTTTTATCCGGATCTTGCGGCGGCCTCGCCCGTACCGATCCTGTCTCTGATCAGCGTGGTCACGAGCGGTATTGCGGCAGCGCGCCGCAGGTCCATCGGCATCCTGGCCACCACCCCCACGAGATCCTGGAGGGTGTACGACGGGGCGTTTGCGCAGACCGGACTCGAAGCGGTGTATCCGGACGACGCCTCGCAAAACGAGATCACGGAGATCATCGCTCACGTGAAGGGCGCGGTTGGGTCGGGCGTGCCGGCGGATCTGGGGGAACGGCTTCTTGATGTGGCCGGCCGGCCCTGGAGTAAGGGGATCGATGGGCTTTTGCTGGCCTGCACGGAGATCCCTGTGGTCTTTCCGATAAAAGAGTGGGCGGAAAGAAGCGGCGCGGCGCCCGGAACGCCCCGCTTGTTCAGTTCCACAGACATGCTGGCCCAAGCCGTGGTCAAAGCCGCGACGGTAGACTGAACTTCCGGAGGAGACGCCGACTCTTTATCTGGTCACCCGGCATGTCCCCTATCCGGACTACAACCTAAGGGACATGTAAATAAAGTCCCCAGAGTCTGATCCACTGCTGCGTCGCCAGTTCGATGCGTCCGTCGCGGGCAGGCGGTACGCTGGTCTCATAAAGGGGGCCGGCGAAGATGACTGGGTACGTGGCGTATCGATTGGCGCAGTGGAGGATGAGGGAGACTGATCTATGGTCGCGGATCGCCTGGCGGTATTCAGGGTCCGAACGTCAGGACGGCGCGCGCAGACTGCGCATGATTTTTGCCGCCTGTGTCAGGATACGGTGACGGGCGATGTCATCATGTTCGAAGACCTGGACAGTGACGGCGATCGAATAGGCGGTGGGGTACAGGTCGGCCAGCGCGACTCTGGGACCGATTGCGCCCTGTGGCGGAAACTCTTGGACAAGAATTGCCGTGAGGCGTTCCATCAGGATGTCGGGGTCAAAGTCGTACGGCACGTCAAAACGCACGCGCAGGAGATGCGCGCTGTACCGGGAACGATTTTCAATGATGGCCTGCACGAGAATCCCGTTGGGAATGACCTGGGGGTACGCTTCGGGAGTTTCGATCAGGGTGTACATGAGATTGATATCCTTGACGCGGCCGGAATAAATCGGACGCATGGCCTCGTGGGGGAAGCTGGGCATCAGGATCGGATACTGCCAAGTGATGATGGAAATGGAATCGCCCACGCGGAACGGATGGAAAATCACGATCCATATCCCTGCGATCAGATTTGAGAACATCGTCTGCCCGGCGAGTCCAATGATCACCGTTAAAAAGGCGCCGCCAAAAACAACGCTGGACAGGCCGACGCCCACCGCGCCAAGGGCGGCGAGCACGATCGCCACATAAAGCAGCAGGCGCATGACGTAACGGATGGCTGTCGCCGATTGCGGGCCGAGTCTGTCGACCGACAGTCGGAACACGTGTTCCTCCAATGCTTTGGAAACCACGAAACCGATGGCCAGAACAAGAGCCAGGCGAAAAATCTGTACGAATCCAAGTGGCACATTTTTTAGCAGACCCGCTCCGGGACCGACGAGGATCATCAACAGGGCTCCGGCCACGATCAGCAGCATCAGTCGGATGAGCGTCTTTTTCCACGGTTTTTTCCTGGGGCCGCCGTTCGGATAATTCGGTGGCATGTCAATTCCTCCATTTCGGACGACCTCGTTTGAAATAGACTTGGCGCAGTCTATCCAGGGAACGTGTGATAAGCCCAATAAGGACGGATGGCGGAGTCATCGCCAGAAATGCTTACGTACCAAAGTACACCAGGGGACATGGGATAAAGTCCCCCAGGTCCGCATTTCTGGCTGCTTTCTTGCATTGCGAGGGTCTTGCCTGCACTCTTTTTGAACAGGCTCTTATAGGGTATCACAAATCGAACAAGGAAGGGGGGAGATTGCGGCGCCTGCTCAGCGGGCGATGGTGATCATCTTGACGATGCCCCAGGCGATCAGTGCATACACGGCCATGGCGATTAGGACGTTCGGTTCCATCAGCAGTGTGCTGTCGAGTGGGAAATTTCTAAATAATCCTGTAAACGGATATACCAACGGATTTGTGATATGAAAAATTCCACTGGCAAACCCCGTGTCGAGATTTGCGCCCAAAAGCGGCAGAACAAAGCGAAATGCGAGCAGTGTCAACACAACTCCTGCGATGTACCACGTGATGCGTACGGCGATCGTTCTTCTGCGCAGGCCGTGAAGGGGCGTGTCGGCATCGGACAGAGCGCGGTATTTCTCGCTGTCTGTGCCGTCTGTGCGGGTGTTCTCCTTGTTTTTGTCCGGGGTATCCTCCATGGCGACATCACTCCTGGTCCGTATGGTTCATTCGCCTGTCACGCTTTTTGAGCGACCTCTTTAGGATGGTGAAAAAAATACACGTTATGCGTTTCGTGTCCAGGACCGGTAACAGTCGCGGCGAAAGCGTTTCGTGCGGAGTGGGGATAATCACTATACCGCAAGAGATGCTTTGGCATACGGTGAATGAGGAGTTTCAAAGACGGGAGAGAGCCGGAAGATGAAAGAAAAACCGAAGCTGGAGATCGGGCCTGGCCTGACGCCGAACGAAGGATATCTGACCCTTGACATTCGCGATTTGCCACACATCGACTACGTACTGGACGCCGCGGAGCCCTTGCCGTTTGCGGACGGGTCTTTTTCGCGGGTGCTGGCGTGCCACGTGCTGGAGCACTTCGGACACGCAAAGACGCATGCCATCTTAAAGGAATGGGGTCGCATCGTTGAATCCGGCGGGGAAATTGAAATCCATTGCCCGGATCTGGAGTGGGCCTTTCGCAATTATGTGGCGGGAACCATCAACATCGGCGTGGTGATCCTGAACACTTTTGGCGCGCAGAAATATGAGTACGATTACCACAAGATGGGGTTCGACCAGTCGCTCCTGTCCTATTATCTGGCGGAGGCAGGGTTCGCGGATGTGCGGCGGCTCAACAAGCCGACGGACGATGACGGGTGGCAGCTCAAAGTGGTGGCCACAAAACGGTGAACGTGTCAGATCGCCTGCACAGAGGATTTTATCCCCTGTCCCCTTGGCCGGGAGGCTGTCGTGGCTCGCGGGAATTTTATCGAAAGTCGCGGTTGAATTTCCCCAAAAGCTCTCCGAACGTTTCGCGTTCCTCCACGCTCCAATCCCGAAAAATTTCATCAATGCGCGCTCTTCGTACCTGTCTATAATGCTTCAGTTCTTTTTTGCCCACTGCGGTAATCTGAAAAGAAAAGGCCCTTCCATCGACCGGATCTGGCACCCGCAACAAATATCCCTTTTGTTCCAGAGCCGCTGATTGTCGGCTGACTGTGGAAACGTTCAAACCAAATTCTTCGGCCAGGGCCTTAACTCCGGTCGGTCCGTGCGAAACGATGTGATTTAACAAAAGATATGCGGAGCGGTCAAGATTGCTGTCATTTTTGTACGTAGTTACCGATGTCATATAACGGACAAGGGTGGCCAGTTCAAGGATAATTTTTTCATTTAAGTTCTTCTCCATATATTACAACTCCATCCGACAGATTTTATTGCAACCGATCAACAGCGTAGAACCGTATTCGCATTCGTACATGGCGTCGTTTGGATCTTTCAGCCCAGTTGACAATATACCTATTCATTGTATAATGAAACTATATAGTTGCATCATGCAACTGTCAATGTGGAGGCTGCAAAAAGAATTTCGATTATGGAAGATTGGAGGATGTATATGCTTGCACACGAAATTATGATGGACCATGTCCATAAAGTGAAGGGGAGTGATAATGTTCGCGCTGTGATAGAAAAATTCATCCTGCACCGGATAAGCGGACTTCCCATAGTGAATGATCGGAATGAAATCATCGGCTATGTGAGTGACGGTGATATCATGCGTTACATTGGCAAGCATAATGATATTGTCATCGATTCCATCTGGAATGCAGTTGTGATTAAGGGAGACGATGAAGATTTCTCAGAACGCGCACAGCATGTGCTGGGACTAAATGTCCTTGCAATCGCAAAGCGCAGGGTGATCAAGGCCCAGTGGAACGAGGAGGTTGAAAACATTGCCGCTATTTTAGGCAAACGGCAAATCAAGAAGCTTCCCGTCGAAAAAGGCGGGGTATTGGTGGGCATCATCAGCCGGGGTGACGTTATTCGACACGTGTTTAAATCT
>JAKACR010000190.1 GCA_021821225.1 Bacillota bacterium
CTGTCCAGGGAATCCCGAAAAAATACCGCTATGGCATCGACCCTGTTTTGACCACCGTGCCGAATCTGGCAGCCAGGTCCTACAAGGATGCGGCCAGAGCGGCTATCGAGAGCGGTTCGCTGTTGCGTCTGGCCGTCGTCGGGAGCGGGCCGTACGTCGTGGCGCAGGCGCCCGCGCCAGGAACGAAGGTGGAGCAGGGCGGCACGGTCCGGCTGTATCTCGGACCCAGTCCGGCGGCCGGCGCGCTCGCGCGTTGACGGGGAGCGGCGATTGGCGGATATATGGTAGACTGCTGTCAGCGTGTAAAGTGCTCGGGAGGATGAACGGCGATATGCGATTGCGGGATCTTTTGACCGATGTCGTGCGCAAGGAGACAGCGGGTTCTGATGAGGTGGAGATCACAGATATCGTGGAGGATTCGCGCAGGGTGACGGCGGGTGCGCTGTTCGTGGCGCTGCGCGGACAGCACGAGGACGGCCACCGTTTTGCCGCGGATGCCGCAGCCGCCGGGGCGGCGGCGCTGCTTGTTGAAGAGCCGTGCCCGGTCGGCATTCCCCAGGTGGTCGTTCCGTCGACAAGAAGAGTGGCGCCGCTTTTGGCGCACAGGTTGTACGGTTGGCCCGCCTCCGGCATGACGATGGTCGCGGTGACGGGCACGAACGGCAAAACCACGACATCCACGCTGATCGAACAGATTTTGCAACACCACGGTCAGACGACCGGCCTGATCGGCACGATCGAACAGCGCACCTCCAAGGGACGGCTGCGCGCGTCTGAAAAGACGACGCCGATGGCCTGGGACCTTGCCAGAACACTGAAGGAGATGCGCGATCTGTCCGTCCGTTTTGTCGTGATGGAGGCGGCGTCGATCGCGCTCGTGCAAGCGCGCACGGCGGGCATCCGGTTTCGCGTCGCGGCCTTTACGAATCTCACGCAGGACCACCTGGACGACCACGGCTCGATGGAAGCGTACGGAGCGGCCAAGGGGCTGCTCTTCTCCCGCCTTGGCAACGACTTTTCTCCCTGTGCGGACGGCGGCCTGCCAGTGGCGGTGCTCAACGCGGACGACCCCTGGAGCGCACGCTACAGCCAGGACACCGTGCAGCAGGTGGTGACCTACGGAATCGATCGGCAGGCTGACGTGCGGGCATCCGATGTGGATGTCCGCGCCGAAGGCGTCCGGTTTCACCTGGCGTCGTTCGCAGGCGAGGCGGATGTCACCATGCGCATGACCGGTCGCTTCAGCGTGTACAATGCGCTGTGCGCGACGGCTACCTGTCTCGTTCTCGGCTTGCCGCTGCAGGGCATTCTCGACGTTTTGCAGAGCATCGGCGGCGTTCCGGGACGGCTCGAACGGGTCGACGCAGGACAGCTGTTCACCATTTTGGTGGACTATTCGCACACGCCGGACAGCCTGAAAAATGCGCTTGCCACCATACGCGAATTTGCCAGGGGGCGCGTCATCACGGTGGTCGGTTGCGGCGGCGACCGGGACCGGACCAAGCGGCCGAAAATGGCGCAGATTGCGGCGTCGTACAGTGATCTGACTGTGCTGACATCCGACAACCCGCGCACGGAGGATCCGGAGGCGATCATCGATGAGATGGAGGCCGGTCTCACGGGCGACGCCCATGCACGGTACGAGCGGCTCGTCGACCGTGAAGCGGCGATCCGCCGGGCGCTCGCGGCGGCGCTGCCGGACGACGTGGTGCTCATCGCCGGGAAGGGACACGAGACCTACCAGCTTATCGGCCACACGCAGCGGGAGTTCGACGACCGCGAGGTGGCTGCGCGGATCGTGCGGGGGGTGCGCTGACGATGGAACTGCGGCTGTCTTTCATCGCTGAAGCGGCCGGGGGAGAACGGGCGGGCGAAGATGTGTCCGTCGCGGGCATTTCATTCGACTCCCGGGCGGTGCGGGCGGGCCAGTTGTTCATTCCGATCCGGGGCGCGCACAGTGACGGGCACGATTTCGTGGGGCAGGCGGTGGCCGCCGGCGCGTCCGCTTTTTTGTGGGAAAGGCGGCGAGCGCTTCCGAAAGATTGGACCGCCATACCGCATGTGCTTGTCGAGAACAGCGTGCGGGCCCTGCAGGACAGCGCCCGTGCCTGGCGCGAACGCCTTGAGCTGAAGATTGTCGCGGTGACGGGAAGCAACGGCAAGACAGCCACGAAGGAATTCGTCGCGGCCGTGGCTGCGTCCGCCTTTCGGACGACGCGTTCGCCTGGCAACGCGAACAGTCAGGTCGGGCTGCCGAAGACGATACTGGAAATGCCGCCCGACACGCAGGTGGCCGTGCTGGAAATGGGCATGAGTGAACCGGGCCAGATCGCACGATTGTGCCGGATCGCGAGGCCGGACATCGGGATCATCACGATGGTCGGCGAGGCGCACCTCGCTTATCTCGGTTCCCGGGAGGCCATCGCGCAAGCCAAATGGGAACTGGTCTCCTCGCTGGCGCATGGCGGCACAGCCATCATTCCCGACGACGAGCCGTTGTTCGCGGGCCTGAAGGCGCCTGACGGGGTGCGCGTCGTGCGCTTCGGCGAGACGCCGGCGGCCGATGTGCGCATGGTGAACTATGTTCCGGAAGGCATTGCCGGCGGCGAGGTCGTGCTGCAAAATGGCGGGCGCTTTATTCTGCGCGCGCCCGGGCGGCACCAGGCGCGAAACGCGTTGGCCGCGCTGGCGGCGGGCGATGCATTGGGCGTGCCGCGCGAACAGGCCCTCGCCGCGCTTGGCACGGTCGACATGGAGCGGCTGCACCTGGGCGTTGTTCGGCTGGGGCGGAACACCACGCTGATCGACGATGCGTACAACGCGGCGCCGTCTTCCATGCAGGCGGCCCTGCGCCTTCTGCGTGACACCGCCGCCGACATTCGCATGGCGGTGCTCGGAGACATGGCCGAACTGGGCACGGACAGCGAACGTATGCACGAAGATATCGGAGCGGCCGCGGGCGATCTAGATTTTGTCTTCGCATGCGGCCGTTTTTCCGCCCGCTACGTCGCGGGCGTGCGCAAAGCGGACGCGCAGTCCGGCGCACGCGCGCTGGAGGCCCAAACGTGGGAGGAACTCGTCGATCCGCTGTGGGAGCGCATCTGCGCGGCGGAGGCCGACGGTCGGTCCGCCGTGGTGCTCGTCAAGGGATCGCGCAGCGCTGGGATGGAGCGGATCGTGGCGGCGCTTGTGCAGCGCGCGGCGGCCGCACGCACGGATTAGGGGACATGGAGGAGGAAATCGTGCGTTGGATGCCAGATCGCTTTCCTGGGTTCTCGCCGTCTCATTTCTCGTCGTCGTTTCACTGGCACCGCTGGTGATTCCACTGCTTAGGCGGTTCAAGTTCGGACAGACTATCCGTTCGGAAGGCCCGATGCGACATCAGGAGAAATCAGGCACGCCCACCATGGGGGGAATCGTGATCCTGGCAGCCGTCGCGTTTACCGCGTGGCGCTTCTCCTCGTCGCCGACCACCTGGCTGTTGCTCCTGGCCACGGCCGGGTTTGGATTGATCGGGCTACTTGACGACAGCCTGAAGATTCTGCGCCGGCACAATCTCGGGCTGACGGCGAGACAGAAATTGATGTTGCAGGTGCTGGTCGTGATTCTGTTTTACCTCGTGCTGTACGTGCGCGGCTGGCATTTCGGCCTCCGGATGCCATTGTCCGGCGCGACCGTGCAGATGGGCTTTCTGTATCTGCCGTTTCTCGCTTTCCTGATGGTCGGGACGGCCAATGCGGTCAACATCACCGACGGCCTGGACGGCCTGGCCGCGGGGACGACGGCCATTGCGTTTTCCGCCTACGCTGTTCTGGCGTGGCTGGAGAGCCGGTGGGACGTGTCGGTGTTTTCCGTGGCCATGGTGGGTGCGCTGCTCGGGTTTCTCGTTTTCAACCGCCACCCGGCCCGCGTGTTCATGGGCGATACGGGATCGCTCGCGCTCGGCGGAGCGCTGGCGGCCGTGGCGGTGCTGACGCGCTCCGAACTGTGGCTCATCCTGATCGGCGGCGTGTTTGTGATCGAGGCGCTCTCGGTCATCATCCAGGTAGTTTCGTACCAGTCATTCGGACGGCGCGTGTTCCGGATGAGTCCGTTACACCACCATTTCGAATTGGCGGGGTGGTCGGAATGGCGCGTCGTCGCGTCGTTCTGGCTGGTGTCCGCTCTTTTGTGCAGTGTGGCGGTTTATCTGTACATGCGTTTTTGATATCCATACGCCCATTTTGAGAATGCGGGTGATGTCGCGTGCAGTTTGCGGAAATGACGGTGCTGGTGCTTGGCCTGGCGCGCAGCGGGACGGCGGCGGCGCGTCTGTTGCGGCGTCTTGGCGCGCGCGTGATTGTGAGCGACGCGGGACAGGAACAGGAATTTGGCGAGTCGGTAGCGCAACTGAGACAACTCGGCGTCCGCGTACAGATGGGCGGTCATCCGCTGAAACTGCTCGACGGCGTGCAACTGCTTGTAAAAAATCCAGGGATTCCGTACGATCGTCCCATTGTCCAGGAGGCGCTGCGCCGCGCGATTCCTGTGGTGACGGAGGTGGAAGTGGCGGGCGGCATAGCGCGCGCGCCGATCCTCGGGATCACGGGATCAAACGGGAAAACCACCACGACATCGCTCGTGGCGGAGATGCTCCGGCTGGCCGGCATTCCGGCGCAGACCGCGGGAAACATCGGGACGCCGCTGTCTGCCGTCGCGCTGGACGCGGCGGACGACTCCTGGCTTGTCACGGAGCTGTCCAGTTTCCAGTTGGCGGGCACCGAGCGGTTCCGGCCGCGCATCGCGGGACTGCTCAATATTTATCCGTCCCATCTTGATTATCACGGTACGATGGATGACTATATCGCGGCCAAATGGAAGATATTTGCGAACCAAACGGAACAGGATGTGGCTGTGTTAAACGCGGACCACCCGCTCACCGCGCGCACTGCGGGGCTGCGCGCGCGCGTCTGGCATGTGAGTCTTTGCCAACCGGTAAAACGCGGGGTGTACGTGGACGGCGCTGCGCTCGTTTTTCAGCCGGGTGAAAGGGAGTCTTCCCGCCGGATCGCGGCGCTTGAGGACGTGGCTTTGCGCGGGCGGCACAATCTGGAGAACGCGGCGATGGCCAGCGCGCTCGCGCTGGCGGCCGGCGCGGCGCAGGAGGCTGTGGCGGAAGCCCTGGCAACATTTCGCGGCGTGGAGCACCGCATGGAATACGTGCGGACGGTCGACGGCGTCCGGTTTTTCAATGATTCAAAGGCGACCAATCCCACCGCGGCGATCCAGGCGCTGCGCTCGTTTGACGAACCGGTCGTGGTCATCCTGGGCGGACTGGAGCGCGGCGATGACCTCAACGAGCTGTCCTCTGTCCTGGCCGGCCGCGCAAGAGCGGTTGTGGCGCTGGGCCAGTCCGCGTTGCGCATGCTCGCGGCGGCGCAGGACGCCGGTGTTGCGCATGCGGTGCGGGCAAAGACGCTTGAGGAGGCGGTGGCCGCCGCGCGCGCGCTGGCCGTCAGCGGAGATGTGGTATTGCTGTCCCCCGCCGCCGCCAGTTGGGATATGTTCCGCTCCTACGAAGAGCGCGGGAGAATTTTCAAGGAGACGGTGCATATGCTGTAGCATGGACGAGTCATTCTGGGGGGTCTCTTCGTGCAAAGCAGCAGACAGCCGTCGGATTGGCTGATACCCCTTAGCACGGTGGCGCTGTTGATCATCGGGATCGTGATGGTGCACAGCGCGAGCACGGTCCTCTCCGCCGACCACTACCGCGATCCCTACTATTTTCTCAAACGCCAGGTCATGTGGGCCGCCGTGGGCCTG
>JAKACR010000191.1 GCA_021821225.1 Bacillota bacterium
ACGCGAACCACGGTTTCGCCGGCCGGCGTCTTGACGCGATTGATTTTCCCGCAGTGCGGACATTCGGAATCAAATTCCCAGTGCATCTGTGTCATTCAAATTTCCCTCTTTCGTGCAACAGTTTGCCGCCACTCCGGCGATATTGGGCGTCTTGGGCGACTGTATTGAAAATGTCTCCTGCTAGCCGCCCCATGATAATCCACATTCCGTCAGGCGCACTGCCGCGTTCAGCGGCTGGTTCCCAAGGGGACGAACGGCGCGGGCCGCGGTTCACCGCCAAAGTAGTGTCCCAGGGCCGCAACAATCCGTTCGGACGCCCGGCCATCTCCATACGGACTCGCCGCAACCGCCATGGCGCGGTAGGCCGCAGGATCGCGCAGCAGTTCGGACGTCAGGGAATAGATCTGCTCGCGATCGGTGCCGGCGAGTTTGAGCGTTCCCGTTTCGATGCCTTCCGGACGCTCCGTCGTATCGCGCAACACCAGGCAGGGCACTCCGAGAAAAGGCGCCTCCTCCTGCACGCCTCCCGAGTCGGTGAGAATCAGATAGGCGCGCGCCGCAAAATTGTGGGCGTCCACCACATCAAGCGGTTCGATCAAAGAGATGCGCGGGTGACCCCCGAGAAAGCGGTGCGCGGGTTCGCGGACCGCCGGATTCAAGTGCATCGGATAGATGACGCGCACATCCTGAAACTCATCCACGATGTCGCGCACCGCAAGAAAGATTTGCTCAAACTTTTCGCCAAGATTCTCCCTGCGATGGGCCGTCATGAAGATAAGGCGTTCGCCCGGCTGGACGCGGGAGAGCACTTCGTGGTGGTAATTTTTCACCACGGTGGTGCGCATGGCATCAATCCCCGTGTTTCCGGTTATGTAGATGTGCTCTGGTTCCTTGTTTTCGCGCAACAGGTTGTCCGCGGCAGCCTGCGTCGGGGCAAAGTGAAGATCGGCCAGGACGCCGGTCAGTTGTCTGTTCATCTCCTCGGGATAAGGCGAGTACTTGTCCCGCGTGCGCAGTCCCGCCTCGACGTGGCCGATCGGGATCTGCTGATAGAACGCCGCCATGCTGGCCGCAAACGTGGTGGTCGTATCACCGTGGACGAGCACGATATCCGGTGCTGTCTTCTGAAGGATGTCCTCCAACTGCCGCAATGTCTTGTTCGTGATCATCGTCAGCGTCTGCCGCGCCTCCATGATGTCCAGATCATAATCGGGCGCGATTTCAAACGCGTTGAGAACCTGATCCAGTTGCTCCCTGTGCTGGCCCGTCACGCAGACGATCGTCTCATATCCGCTGTGCCGGCGCAGTTCCTGGACAAGCGGAGCCATCTTTACCGCTTCCGGCCGTGTGCCAAACACGGCCATCACCCGCTTTTGTGCTGCCATGGGCCCACCCCCGGTGCAAAATCGCCGTATCCCCCGCATATGCGGGTCCCGGGACATGTTTCACATGTCCCCCAGCTCAGAGTATCCCTCTGTCCGGCAGATTACAATGTACCGCACAGACGATCTCCGGCATCACCGAGGCCCGGCACGATATAACCGCGTTCGTTCAATTTTTCGTCAATCGCCGCGACGTGCATTTCCACGTCCGGATGCCGCCGCAAAAGCAGTTCAAGTCCTTCGGGCGCCGCGATCAATGCGCAGAGCTTGAGGCGGCTGGCGCCGCGCCGCTTGAGCAACGACAAGGCCGCGTCCGCCGAACCGCCCGTCGCCAGCATCGGATCGAGCACGATCACAAGCGATCGCTCAAGGCTTTGCGGTGTGTTCGAGTAATAGACGACGGGCTCCAGCGTCCGGTCATCCCTGTACAGACCGAGATGAGCGATCTCCGCGTCGGGCAGGATGCGCAGCATGCCTTGCACCATACCGAGTCCAGCGCGTAAAATAGGCGCCAGAACAACCCTGTCCGAGGCGAACATCCCTTTGGCCGGGGCTACGGGCGTCTCGATCGCGCGCTCCTCTAATGTCGTGTCGTCCGTGCATTCGACGGCCAGTAAAATGCTCACTTCATCCATCACTCGGCGAAATGTCGGGGCATCCGTGGCGCGGTCCCTCAATCGGCTGATTCTGTCCGTCACAAGAGGATGGTGTGAGCGTCGGATGGGGCTCAACAAGAATCGCTCCTTATTTTTCCTGGCTGTTTCCGGTTCCGGGATCGCTCCATTATACCAAACGCGTTTCCTGGACGTATAGATCGGCCGTTCCATGTTAAAATTGACTAGTTGAGCCTGTTCAAAAAGTGGGCAGGTAAGACCCACGCAGTGCAAGGAAGCAGACAGAAATGCGGACCGAGCGTACGTTTTTGGTACGTAAGGGAGCATTTCTGGCGATGACTCCGCCAGTGCCGGGGAGTTCTGCCCACTTTTTGAACAACCTCTAGTTGTAATGCGCAGACAGATAATCCTATGCTCCCTATAAGAGCCTGTTCAAAAGAGAGAGTTCTGCCCCCTTTTGAACAACCTATATAATAGATGACGAACTCATCCGTACACTTGTCTCTGCCGAGGAGGAAACAGGATGCCGAAGCTTGAGCGAGTCCTGATATTGTCAGCCTCTTATGGCGAAGGACACCAGCAGGCCGCATTGGCAATCCGGGACGCATTGCTGGAGATCTACCCCACCTTGGATGTGCGCATCATGGACTACCTGCGCACGGTGCATCCGGTGCTCAATTCCGTTGCACGCTACTGCTATCTGAAAAGCGTCCGCTTCGCGCCGGCGCTGTACGGCCTGTTTTACAAGGGAACCAGCCGCATCGCGCCGTCCTCTTTGCTGCAGCGCCGCCTGAATCACCTCGGTTTTGAAGATTTGCTGGAATTTCTTTCTGAATACAGGCCCGACATCGTCGTCTCGACTTTCCCCACCCCCGCCGGTGTGATGTCCCTCCTCAAGGAGCGGCAGTTGACGGCGATCCGGTCGGCGACCATCATCACCGACCACGCCATCCACAGCCAGTGGATCCACGCGGGGACCGATCATTACTTCGTCGGATCCGACCATGTCAAAACAGGATTGATCCGCCGCGGCGTGCCGGAAAACCGCATTTCCATCACCGGCATTCCCATCCGGCCCGCCTTTCTCGCCCCGCGCAACCGCGCCGAGATTCGGACCAAGCTCGGCCTTCGGGACGATCTCCCGACGCTGCTCGTGATGGGCGGCGCATACGGAGTGTTGAGCGACATCGAACAGATTTGCGCGGAATTGTTCCAATCCCGGATACACACGCAGATGATCGTCGTGTGCGGCCGCAACGACAAATTGCGCGAAGCGATTGAGGAACTGGCGAAATCGGCGCGCCATCCCGTGTGGGTGTTCGGATTCACAAGGGAGGTCGACGAACTGATGGCTGTATCCGACCTTGTCATCACAAAGGCGGGCGGTCTGACGATCAGCGAGGCTCTCGCCATGGAGTTACCGATGGTCCTGTACCGCCCGATCCCAGGCCAGGAGGTCCAGAACGCCGCGTTCCTGGTCAAATCCAGGGTGGCCGTGCTCGCGCGCACGCGCAAGCAGGTTGTGGAGCACACCGAGCGCCTGCTGCAGGATGGCGCCGTTCGCCTGCACAAGATGCGGATGAACGCGAACACTATCCGCAGGTCGACGGCCGCGAGCGATATCGCCGCACGCCTGGCCGAGGTCGAATTGTGCCCGCCCGCGGAAGGATTGCTGACCATGAGCGAAATGCGGCTGTTCGCCGAACAGTCATGAAATTGCTCCCGCGCCGCCTGATGCGCCCGCACATCCTGGGTTCCCTGCTCACTCTGCTGCTCGTGGAATGCGTGCGCAACGCCCTGCTTCTGTCGCTTTTGCCGAGCCTTGGCGTCGATGCGCTGGGTCTCAGCCCCGCCGTCATCGGTCTGGCCATCAGCGCGCATTATCTGAGCGACAATCTGTTGCGCACACCGATGGGTTTTCTGAACGATCGGTTCGGCCAGCGTGTGATTCTGACTGGCGGTATCCTGACCTCCGCAGCGGCTTTGGTTTTTTTGTCCAACGCCGACTCCGCGCGCGAAATCGTGACGGGGGCGGCGCTTTTTGGCGTGGGCACATCGCCGCTCTGGCCCTGCGTGGTGAGCACAGTGACGGCAGGCGTCAAGGACGCGGAAAAAGCGAGCGCCATGGGCTATCTCTACATCGCCTGGCTGATCGGCGGAGGCGCGGGGCCTGTCCTGATCAATTTTGTCTACGTGCTCTCCTACCGCATGGCCTTCGGCTGGATCGTCGACACGCTGCTCACGGCCGGGTTTATCACCGTTCTCGTATCGCGCAGGACTGCGTCCGAACCCCGCGACCGGGGCGATTGGACGATCGACAAAACGCATAGATATTTGCGCGAAATCATCGTACACTTAAAGGGTGTAAGCTCCTTGTTCCCGGGCATGTTCGTCCAGACGCTCGCGATCGGCACGCTCATTCCGGTGCTCACACCGTACGCAAGGCTCATCCTGAACGTGAGCCCGCAGTGGCAGAGCGCGGCGATGGTGATCGTCGGCGGCACGACCGTCGCCCTCCTGCCCTTGTCCGGGAGGCTGGTGGACCGTTTGGGCGCTCGTCCCTTCCTGTCCGGCGGGTTCCTGCTGGCCGGCATCGCGCTCATCCTGTTTGCGATGCAAACCCGGTACGGCGCCGCGCTTGCCTTCATGATGATTCTGGGCGCAGCCTACGCGATGATTCTTCCTTCGTGGAACTCGCTGCTCGACCGCTCAGTCGACGCCGCCAAACGCGGCGCGATGTGGGGCATGTTCATGACGGTGGAAGGGCTCGGGACGGCCGTCGGACCGTTGATCGGCGGCCGCCTGTGGCAGGTTGCCGGACCGCGCGCGCCCTTTCTGTTCAGTGCATGTGTGGTTTCCGTGATGGGCATCATCTACGCTTTCCTGCGCATGCCCGGCTTGCGCCGCGACCTCCGGACAAATACCGAGTGGACTTGATCTGCCCCCTTTTTGAACAACCTCTCAATCCAGTTCAAAATGAGGGCAGGTAAGACCCGCGCAGTGCAATGGGACATGGGATCACCCAAATTTCGGCAGGCTCACTGCGGTGCCTATCGTGTTTGATTGAAGCCTCAAACACGATAGGCGGAATCATGGCGCCTGCTGGCGGACTTGGTCCCATGTCCCCTGGGAAGCAGCCAGGAATGCGGACCGAGCGTACGTTTTTGGGTACGTGAGGGAGCATTTCTGGCGATGACGCGGCAATGCGCCGGGGAGTTCTGCCCCCTTTTTGAACAACCTTTATAAGGATCGAGGCAAGAGGTGAACCCGTGTCGTCTATACCCATACTGTGGCCTGCAGAACTGATCATCGGCATCTTTCTACTTTACGGTCCCTTTGCCGACCTGCTGTTCCACGTCTGGCACCTGAACACGATCTATCGCGGCGACGATCTGAAAAAGGATATCGCGCTCACGTTCGACGATGGACCGAACCCGGATTACACGCCCCAATTGCTCGACCTGCTGGACGAGCACGGCGCGCGGGCGCTGTTTTTTGTCGTCGGACGCCAGGCGGAGCGCCACCCCGAACTGGTTCGGGCCATTCACGCCCGAGGGCACGTGCTGGGCATTCACACATACAGCCATCGCAACGCATGGCTGGCGACGCCGTGGAAAATGGCGCGCGAGATTCGCAAGACCAAGCACATCCTGAGCGATTTGACAGGTGAGCGCGTCCTTTATTTTCGGCCGCCCTGGGGACGCTTCAACATCTTTCTTCCGTTTCAGTTGCGGGCAAACAGCCTGACGCCGGTTCTGTGGACCATCGCGGCGCGCGACTGGCTTCCTGGCGACCGGGC
>JAKACR010000192.1 GCA_021821225.1 Bacillota bacterium
TTGAACAGGCTCTAAAATTGTAACATTAACTGAACAAAAAAACCCTCCCCCGCCACGTTCCAGGGGAGGGTTGAATCATATCTGCAGTTCTCCGAGCCTGACAAGTTCGACCACCGCCTGTGACCGCCCCTTCACATTCAGCTTTTTCATCACATTAGAGATATATCCAGTGGTGCGCCGAATCCAGACCTCTCCCGTGACAAGTGGCCAGGCGCACCGCGCATACAGTGTGACGGGAGGGAGAGATCCGTGCGACCACACCCGTCCAGTTCGGAACCATACGTCAAGATCTGCGAAGTCATTCTTCCCGGCGGCCGGACCCTGTCATTTCACTGCCGGAAAGAAGGGCCGAAACGGGAGGACGCGGTAAAAAAAGTGTACGATATCGCGGTCGACGCGCTGCGAAGAAAACTGGACTAATGATAAACAGCGCGGCGATCGCCGCGCAATTCTATCGCACAGGTGATGTAACATGGAGAGGGCAGCCATCTATGTTCGGGTATCCACGGACGCCGAATCGCAAAAAGACTCCCCGCTCAACCAGATTGCCACATGCCAGGAGTACGCGCAATCGATCGGCATGCGCACTTCCGACGCGCTCATTTACAATGACGCCGGCATCCCAGGAACGGAATTAGCCAATCGACCGGAGGTCCAGCGCATGCTGACCGATGCG
This sequence comes from Bacillota bacterium, assembly GCA_021821225.1. Next base: position 677 of record JAKACR010000192.1, read on the forward strand.
CGGACAGGCAAATTCGACGCGATCCTGTTCACCGCCATCTCCCGCTTCAGCCGGGATTTGAGCGACGCGTTCAGCACCAAAAAACGCCTTGAGACCGTGTATGGTATCCGACTCATCAGCATCGAGGAAGGATACGATTCGGCTGTCGAAGGCCGCAATTCAGAGATGGTTTTCACGGTGCACGCCATGCTGGCCGCCCACAAGAGCCGCGAAATGTCCCAGTCCATCAGGCGCGGACTCAGGCAATCCGCCAGACGCGGGCGCCATATCGGCAATATCGCGCCGTTTGGCTACCGGAAGGCGACAGATGGGACACTGCTGCCCGATCCGCAATTCGCGCCTGTTGTGCAGGACATTTTCACCATGTGTCTGTCCGGACTTGGCGCGAAAGTGATCGCCGATGCGCTCAATGCGCGCCGGATTCCAACTGCGTCCGCGCTGCGGTCGAAGCGGTCCACGTCCTGGCAGGCTTCAACGGTCAACGCCATGCTTCACAACCAGGCGTATACGGGCACCATCGTCGCCCATAAGCGCACCGCCATGCAGGACCTGGAGTACTCGCGCCGTGTCGACCACCCTGTCAAACGCCTGCATTTGAGAGAGGAAAAAGAGTGGGTGGTCGTTCCCGAGGCGCACGAACCGATCGTCGACGGGTCCACGTTCGCCGCTGTCCAGCGTCTGCTTGATCTGAAAGCGCGCCACAAGGGAGTCAGGAGAAACGCCAATCTTCTCGCCGGGCTACTGGTCTGCGCGTCATGCGGCAGCAGGATGATCGTCACGGGAGGTGCGAGGAAACGATCGCAGCATCCGTACCAATACATCGTGTGCTCCAGGGTCAGGCGCATCGGCAAAGCGGCCTGCGACAATCACGCCATCACGCCCTACGGTGACCTCCTTGGCGCCGTTCTGGAAATGCTCGGACACCTTGCGCTGTACGACGCCGAAACGGAACTTTCCCACGCACTCGCCCAGTCGCGCACCAATGGCCGCACGACCGCGGAGCGCCGCCTCACTGTCATGCACGCTGAGCTTAACCGGATAGAGGAAGAACAAAAACAAAATCTTCATGCTTTTCACACCGGCCTGTTCCCGCCCCATATCATTGAGGATGCGCAGCACGGCCTGATGGAGAGGGCGAATGCATTGCGCGGCGAGATCGTTCGCCTGCGTCAGGAAGAGGAGGAGAAGGAACGTTTGAACCGCCTGCTGCCACACCAATCTGCGTGGGATATCTTTGGGAATGGCGAACTGTACGACGGGATCACCCGGCGCATGGCGTTGCAGTGCTTGCTGGACGACATCGTCATCGATCGAACCGGAAACATTGAGGTGCATTTTTCCTGGTCAGAATAATGTCTTCCCCTTGAAAAACCTGTTCAAAAGGTGGGCAGGGTTGACCCACGCAGCGCAATGGGACATGGGATAAACCGAGTGTGCAGTGGACATTATCCCATGTCCCTAAGCGTACGTTTTCGGGTACGTGAGGGAGCATTTCTGGCGATGACGCGGCAATGCGCCGGGGAGTTCTGCCCACTTTTTGAACAACCAATTGAAGAGACGGGCCGGTCCCAAAATAGTTCAACCCGCTCATGCGGTCCACCGTCTGCAAGGCTAAACTTGGTTGCGACGCGGGGCACAGGATCATGAAACACCGTGCACAAAGCCGCGAGCAAAAAAGGCGGCGCGTGAGGGGCGATCGTGTGATCTCGAAACGGCCAAAAATCACTGTCGTGGGGTCCGGCAATGTCGGATCGACCGTCGCGCAGTACGTGGCGCGAAGGGAACTGGGAGATGTGGTCCTCACCGACATTCTTGAGGGAGTGGCGGCGGGAAAGGCGCTCGACATGCAGGAGTCCGCCCCGCTTGACGGCTTTGACAGCCAGCTTCAGGGAACCGCAGACTACGATCTGACCGGCCGTTCCGACATCGTTGTCATCACGGCAGGAAGCGGAAGAAAACCCGGCATAAACCGCGACGATCTCGCGCAATCCAACGCGAAGGTCGTCCGGCAGGTCGTGCGCGAAATCGTAGTGCGTTCGCCGGACGCCCAGTTGATTCTGGTCACGAATCCGTGCGATGTCATGTCGTATGTCGCCTATCGCGAAAGCGGATTCCCGGCAGAGCGCGTCATCGGGCTGGGCGGCGTTCTGGATTCATCCCGCTTTCGCGCGTTTATCGCGCTGGAACTGGACGTATCGATGGAGGATGTCTCAGCGCTCGTCCTGGGCGGACACGGCGATGAAATGGTCCCGCTGCCAAGATACTCCTACGTAAGCGGCATTCCTATCGAAACATTGTTGGACCGTCAGAAGATCGACCGCATCATTGAGAGAACGCGGCACGGCGGCACGGAGATCGTGCGCCATCTGACAATAGGAGGCGCCTACTACGCTCCCGGCTCTTCCATTTTGCAGATGATTGAGGCGATCGTGAAAGACAGGCGGCGCATCCTGCCCTGTTCCGCGTACGTGACCGGACAGTACGGCGTCCACGACCTGTTTCTCGGCGTGCCCGTGCTGCTTGGAGGGCACGGCGCCGAACGGATCGTCGAACTGGAATTGACCAAGGAAGAACAGACCGCATTGCATCGCTCGGCCGACAACATCCGCCGAGTGATCGGTCAACTATCATAGACCCCACGGCTAGGCTGCCGGGGACTTCCCGCAGGCATTTGGTTAGGGGACCTGCCGCTCCATACGGATGTGTGATCGAGTACGCGAAAAAATGCAGACCGCCGCCTACAGCAGGCGCTTGAGCCCCGACTTGGCCGGTCCTTCCACAACGGCGCCATCGAAGGAAAAGCGGGATCCGTGGCAGGGACAGTCCCACGTCCGGTCCCCGCGATTCCACACCACCTCGCACCCCATATGCGTGCAGGTCGTATCGACGACATGGAACTGTCCACCGTCATCCTGGTATGCGCCCGCACGCCCGCCCTCAAAGGTGACAACGGCACCCTCTCCCTTTGCCAGATCGTCAATCCTGCGGGCGGGCCGCTCCCATTTCCCTTTGACCAGGTGCCCTGCGGCAACGGCATTTTGCACGACAACCCGCTTTAACGCCGGATCCGCGTAGAAGCGGGACGGCCTGTAGAGCTCGCGGTACGGACTGTCCCGCTTTATGACGATATCCCGCAGCAGCAGCGCGGCAGTCGTCCCGGTGGTCATGCCCCACTTGCGGTAACCCGTCGCCACGAGAATGTTGGCGTGACTCGCCGTGATTTCCCCGATGTACGCGACGTTGTCCAGCGTCGTCAGATCTTGCGCGGACCAGCGGTACAATACGTCATGACGGTCGAGCACCTGTGCGCCGAACGTCTCAAGCGCCCGGTAATGCGCCAGTGTGTCGCCTCCGTCCCCAGTCCTGTGGCCCTCCCCGCCGATCAGGACCATGGTCCGGTCGCCCAGCGGCGCAGAGCGCAGCGAGCGCGACGGATTGTCCGCGCTGATGTACATGCCTCCCGGATAATCGCTTTTGGCGGCAACCGCAACGACGTACGAACGCTCCGCCTGCATGCGCGCAAAGTAGAATCCAAGCGCATCGTAAAAGGGAAAGTGTGTGCCGATCAGCAGAAAATCAGCCGACACCTGCCAGCCGCCGCGGGTGATGACCGTCGGACGCGCTCCTTCCTTGACGGCGACGCAGAGCGTGTGCTCGAAGACCTGCCCTCCCAGCTCCCGAATCCCGCTAACCAGACTGTCCAGGTAACGCAGCGGATGAAATTGCGCCTGTCCCTTCATGCAAAGCGCGTTTCGAACCGGAATGGCAAACGGAATCCTGTCGACGAGCGCGCCGTCAATCCCCAGGCTCGCGTACGACTGGTATTCCCGCTCGACCTGCCGCGCCGCCTTATCCGTGGTCGTATAGACAAACGCGTCCTGTTGCGCGAAGTCACACTCTATCTTGCGCTCCCGAATTGTTTCTTTTATGAAATGGAGCGCTCCCATGGATGCGTCGTAATACAGCCTCGCCTTGTCGCGGTTCATATGCCCGGTCAATTCATGATAGATCAGGCCGTGCTGCGCCGTAATCTTTGCGGTGGTGTGCCCCGTGGTGCCCTTCATCAACCTGTCCGCTTCAAGCAGCGCGACGTTCAGGCCATCCCGGCACAGCAGATAGGCGGCAGTGATCCCGGTGATCCCTCCGCCGATCACTACGACATCGACGTTTAGATCGCGATCGAGCGCCGGAAAGTCCGGCAAGTCGATCGAAGCGCGCCAGTAAGAAAGAGGCGGCATTTCATCCACTGACTCATGTGTCACGCGCGAAGGCCTCCATTGATGGATGTCGCCTTCTACTTTCTCCGTTCCCGAACAAGGTTATACTGCCGCGCATGTGCCGCGCACGCCGCGACAAACCGGACGGCCATGACCGGATTGGAAGCAAAGTGCAGATGCGTGTAACCGGCAAGTACGCTGCCCGTCGCGTACCCCTCGCAGCCGCTTCCCCGCGATCCTGCGGTATCGTAGGCGAACGGTGGATCATCCGGCCGATCGTACGCCGCCGTCGAATAGTGAAACTCATGTCCGCGCGCTCTCTCCCCCGCCCGCAGTAAAACCGTGTTCAGACGCGCGGTGACTTCGCGGTAGCCAAGACCCGCCAGGCGCGACTGCATCGTGATGTGCGCCGGCACGATTCCCGCCATGGGGTGCGTCTTCCCGGACCGATCCGTCAGTTGTCGCGCAAGCAGCATCAATCCGCCGCATTCCGCCACCATGGGCAGGAAACGGCGGGCACACTCCCTCAGACTTTCAACAGCCCTGTCGCAGGTCCCCAACAATGCCGCAAATTCCTCGGGAAATCCCCCGCCGATGTAGACCCCGTCCGCCTGCGGCGGAACAGGCTCATCCTCCAGCGGCCGGAATTCCACAAGCTGTGCGCCGTGCCACTCAAGCAGTTCAAGGTTTTCCGGATAGTAAAAATTGAACGCCCGATCGCGCGCGATTGCGATCGTCGCCACAGGTGCGCGCCTCTCGCCGGCAAACAGCGCGGGAGAAGGGGATGACCACTCCGGTGCGCCGCGCGCCAGCCGCAGGATCTGCTCCACATCCACGGTCGCCTCCACGGCGTCCGCCAGCGCGTCGAACAAGCCGCCCGCCGCACCGTGTTCAGCAGCC
>JAKACR010000193.1 GCA_021821225.1 Bacillota bacterium
AGGATACGGGGCAAACAGGCGGCGTGACCATTGAGATAGACAAGCGGATACCGGTGGCGGCCGGGCTGGCGGGCGGGTCGGCGGACGCCGCGGCGACGTTGCGCGGGCTAAACGCCTTGTGGGAGACCGGCCTTGACGCGGCGCAACTCGCGGAGATCGGAGCGGCCGTCGGCTCGGACGTCCCGTTTTGCGTCCACGGGGGCACGGCGCTCGCCAAGGGGCGCGGCGAGATCGTGGAGTTGCTCGACATCCACCCGGCTCTTTGGGTGGTGCTTGCCAAGCCGCCGCTCGCCGTCTCGACGCACGATATCTACGGTGCGTACGTTGTGGAACAGGAGCGGCCGCACCCGTCCGTAGCGGATATGGTGGCGGCGCTGCGTTCCGGGGATCCGGTGCGGATCGGCGCGGCTTCGGGAAATGTTCTTGAGGACGTGACAGCTGCGCTCTATCCGGAAGTGCGGCGTCTGAAAGAGGCGATGCACAAGCTGGGCGCGCCCACCGTCATGATGTCGGGCAGCGGGCCCACGCTGTTTGCCGTATTCAACCGTGAACAGCGGGCGCGGCGCATGTATACGACGCTGCGCCGCAGCCTGAAGGAAGTGTTTTTGTGCCAGACATGCTGAAGCGGGGGAACGGACAATGCGCCGCACGGAACGGATCGTTCGACTGACGCGCGAGTTGCTCGCGCATCCAGGCGCGGCGTTGTCGCTGACGGACATCGCGACGCAATTCGACGCCGCCAAGTCTTCGATCAGCGAGGACCTCGCGATCATACGCGCTGTCATGGAGCAGGACGGGGATGGCGCGCTGCGGACGCAGACGGGGGCTGCCGGCGGGGCGGAGTGGCGCGCCAGCCTGTCGGAGCCGCGGGCGCGCGCCTTCGCAGACTCGGCGATGGCGCGGCTGTCGGACGGGGAGCGCATCCTGCCCGGGGGCTATCTCTACATGAGCGACCTGCTCGGCGAGCCGGAAGTCCTGCGCATGGCAGGGCGCATGTTTGCGGGCATGTTCGTGGACGTGGAGCCGGACCTTGTGCTGACGGTCGAGACGAAGGGCATCCCGCTGGCCGTCATGACGGCGCAGTACCTGGGTTGTCCATTTGTGGTTGCGCGGCGCGACCACAAATGGAGTGAGGGATCGTCTGTCAGCACGAATTACGTGTCAGGCTCTGACCACCGCATTCAGAGCATGTCTCTGTCGAAGCGCTCGATTCGAGAGGGTGCGCGCGTGCTCGTTATTGACGATTTCATGAAGGCCGGCGGGACGGTCAAAGGTCTGATGAGCCTCGTGCGCGAGTTCTCGGCGCATGTCGTCGGGACGGGCGTGTTCATGGCGACGACGAAACCGGTGAACAAGCTTGTGGCGGACTATGTGTCGCTGCTCTCGCTGACGGCGGTGGACGAGGCAACGCGGCAAGTGGTGATTGAAGAAGGGACGTACTTCCCTGGCTGAGCGTGCGAGCGCCCAGCCAGGCACAAGGGGGACTGGCAAAACGCCATGACTGTCAAGTATTTGTCAACCGACAGGGCGCCGGCGGCGATCGGGCCCTATTCGCAGGCCGTGGTGGCCGGCGGCTTTATTTTTGCCTCAGGACAGATTCCGCTTGCAGCGGACGGGTCTCTGGTGGAAGGGGACGCGGGCGCGCAGGCGAGGCAGATATTCTCCAATATAACGGAAGTGCTTGCCGCAGGCGGCGCAAGGCTGTCGGATGTGGTCAAAGCCACTGTATTTCTGGTCGACATGGCCGATTTCGGCCCTGTCAACGCCGTCTACGAGGAGGCCTTCGCGGGCCATCGTCCAGCGCGTTCGACGGTGGCGGTTGCAGCGCTGCCGCGCGGTGCGCAGGTCGAAATCGAGGTCGTTGCGGTGGCTGCCGGAGAGTAGGCGAAAAAAGACAGACAAATACAACTTTTTCTTCGCCGCGGGCAGGAGATTGGCTTTGGATGTGGAAATACAAAGTCAGTTTGAGATAGCCTGCACGGGGCGGTGATCAGGGTGGAAATTACTGATGTGCGGCTGAGAAAGGTCGTCACGGAAGGCCGCATGAAAGCGATCGCATCGATCACGTTCGACCACGAGTTCGTGGTGCATGACATCCGCGTGATCGACGGCAACGCCGGGATGTTCGTCGCGATGCCGAGCAAGCGGACGCCGGACGGCGAGTTTCGCGATATTGCACATCCGATCACATCGAGCACGCGCCAGAAGATTCAAGAGGCGGTGCTTGAAGAGTACGAGCGTGGGGAAGTCATTGTGGCGCCTGCAGTCGGCGGGTAGGCGGCAGGTTCGAGCGGTTGCGGCAGACAGGCTCGGAACGGGGGCGGTCGCGATAGACGTTGAAAGAGTCTCCTGCGTTCGGGTATAGTGGAGACGCCACTTTGAACCGCAGGAGCGTGACGACATCTTGAAGACTGGCGTGATTTTGGCGGCCGGTTTGGGCAAACGCATGAATTCCAAAGGCCACAAAGTCGTGCACAAGGTTTGCGGCAAGCCGATGATTGCACAAATTGTCCATGAGATGCAGGCGGTCGGGTTGGACCGTTTGTTTGTTGTGGTCGGACGCTTGGAGGAACAGGTGCGGGCGGTTCTCGGCGACTCGGTGGAGTACGTGCGCCAGGCGGAGCAGTTGGGAACAGGGCATGCGGTGTTGCAGGCGCTGCCGTCACTGCCGGAGGACGGCATCACGGTCGTTTCCTACGGTGACACCCCCCTTATCCGCCGCGAGGAGATCCTGCGGCTGATTGAGACGGCGCAGCAGACTGGCGCCACGGCGCTGATGACGGCCGAAGTGGACGATCCGCATTCGTTTGGGCGCGTCGTGCGCGGGGCGGACGGAACGATCGAGCGTATCGTCGAGGAGAAGGACGCCACTCCGGAACAGCGGCGCATCCGTGAAATCAACAGCGGCATCTATGCGTTCCAGACGCGCCACCTGCACAGCGTAGTGCCGAAGCTCACGACTGAAAACGCGCAGCGCGAACTGCTGTTGACGGACTGCGTCTTGCACCTCCGGACGGAGGGTGAGACCGTTGTGCCGGTGGTGGTCGGGGACGCGGACGACATTGCAAACGTGAATGACCGCGTGCAACTGGCCAGTTGCGAAGAAAAGCTGCGCAGGCGGATTCTGTTGCGGCACATGCAAAATGGTGTGACATTCATTGATCCTGCCGGCACCTACGTGGAACTGGACGTCGAAATCGGCAGGGACACGGTGGTGTGGCCGGGGTCCTACCTGCAAGGCGCCACCGTCATCGGGGAGGACTGTGTGATCGGACCCGCCGCGCAACTGATGAATGCGCACGTCGGAGACGGCGCCGAGGTCAACCGCTCTGTGGTGGCCGACAGTCGCGTGGGGCCTGGATCGTTCGTCGGCCCCTTCGCCTATGTGCGTCCTGGAAGCGATATCGGGGAGCGCGCCAGGGTGGGGGATTTTGTTGAAATCAAGAATTCAACCATTGGAAACGATACGAAGGTGAGCCATCTCGCCTACATTGGGGACAGCGACGTGGGAGCCGGAGTGAACGTCGCGTGCGGTGTGGTGACGGCGAACTATGACGGTTTTCGCAAACATCGGACAATCATTGGCGATGATAGTTTCATTGGGTGTAATGTGAATCTTGTGGCGCCCGTGGAAATCGGCGACGGTTCATACATTGCGACAGGCTCGACGATTACGGAGCCGGTTCCGGCTGGCGGCTTTGCCATTGCCAGGGAACGGCAGACCACCAAGGCTGGATACGCCGCAGTCCTGCGGACGCGGCTTAAGGACGGGAAGAAGTGAGGAGCTGAGTGTCGTTGGCGTACCATGACGCCAAGCTCAAGATATTGAGCGGCAACGCCAATCCTGAGTTGGCTCTTGAAATTGCCGGCCTGGTGGGTGTGGAACTGGGGAAGTGCAATATTTCCCGTTTTATGGATGGTGAAGTGCATATCGATCTTGAGGAGAGCGTGCGCGGTACGGACGTGTACGTGATCCAACCGACGTCGGCCCCGGTCAATGAGCGGTTGATGGAACTGCTGATCATGGTGGACGCTTTGAAGCGCGCGTCGGCCAAGACGATCAATGTCGTCATTCCCTATTATGGGTACGCAAGACAGGATCGCAAGGCGCGCGCGCGCGACCCGATCACCGCAAAGCTGACGGCCGACCTCATCCAGACGGCCGGCGCGAGCCGCGTGATCTGCATGGACCTTCACGCCGGACAGATTCAGGGTTTTTTCAATATCCCGCTGGACCATCTGCTTGGTCTTCCGATCTTGGCGACGTACGTGGCGTCAAAGGAATTGCAGGACATCGTGGTCGTGTCGCCAGACCTCGGCGGCGTCACCCGGGCCCGTCAACTGTCCGTGCGGCTCGATACGTCGATTGCCATCATCGACAAGCGGCGTCCGCGTCCCAATGTGGCCGAGGTCATGAACATCATCGGCGATGTCGCCGGGAAGACCGCGATTCTCATCGATGACATGATCGACACGGCGGGCACGATCACGCTCGCTGCGGAGGCGCTGATGGAGTACGGGGCGCGCGAGGTTTACGCCTGCTGCACCCACCCGGTTCTCTCGCCGCCGGCGATGGAGCGGCTGGCAGCGGCTCCGATCCAGGAAGTGATCGTGACCAACACGATTGCGGTGCCTGCGGAACAGCGCGTAGACAAGCTGGTCGTCCTCTCCGTCGCCAAGCTGATTGCCGAAGCCATCCTGCGCATACATGAGAAGCGATCGATCAGTGAACTCTTCGACGATGATTAAGCTGATCGTGGGACTTGGCAATCCCGGGCGCGAGTATGAGCAGACGCGGCACAACGCGGGATTCCTGGCCGTTGAGAGGCTGCTAGCCAAACACGCTTCCGGTTCGGTTGCCAAGAGAAGGTTCCAGGCGGTGGTGCACGAGGTGTCGGGCGACGGGCGGCGGATCGTGCTGCTGCGTCCGCAGACGTTCATGAACCTGAGCGGCCAGTCGGTCGCCGAGGCCGTCCGCTACATGAACGTGGACGCGGCGCGCGAACTGCTTGTCGTGTACGATGACCTCGATCTCCCGGTCGGACGCATCCGTTTGCGGGAGAAAGGCGGGTCCGGCGGGCACAACGGGATCAAATCCGTCATAAGCCATATTGGCGGAGACGATTTTGCGCGTATCCGCATCGGTGTGGGACGGCCTCCTGTGGGGGTGACGGTCATCGATCATGTGCTGACGCGATTTTCCAAATCCGAGCGCCAATTGGTCGACGAAGCGTTGGAGCGGGTTGCGGACGCCGCCTGGCAAGCCTGCCATTCGGCTTTCCCGGTGGTCATGAACCACTTCAATGTTTAAAGCGGTCCGCTGCTCCCCATACTACGAGAACGAGGCGTGTGAGACGCCGATTTGCTGGGAATGGGGAGCGCTCGCGATGGAAATTGTATATTATTGCAAGTATTGCAAGGCCTTCATGGGTGTGATCGACGGATCGCGAGTTCCCGTGGAGGCGCTTGGATTTTCCATTTTGACGGCGGAAGAGCAGGCGGATATGATTCAATATGACGGGGCACAAGACACGACCTATGTCAGGACGGTCTGCGAACACTGCGAGATTGCCTTGCGCAGCCACCCTGATCTGCTGCTCTCACAGACGCCGATTCAGTGATGGTCCGGTTTTCCGAAGGGTGTGGCACGGGGTTGTGGGAGCCTACAGGGACGGCCTGGGCGGATTTCGCAGGCCTTTTTGCCGTGCAACGCGGCGCACGATGACTTCGGGCATACGCCGGTGCTTGCGCGCCGCCAACAACCGAGAAGAAAAATACGCCTGCGGCG
>JAKACR010000194.1 GCA_021821225.1 Bacillota bacterium
ATTCGACGCACCGCGACCACCCCTGTTCTCGACTAAAAATCAAGCTGTTCTGAACCCAGCACACCAACCCTCGCCACCCTGCGGCTGTTTCTGCTGCGCTTCGAGTCCGGAGCCACCCGATATCCGGCCAATCGACCGAGTTCGTATAGCGTCCCATACGTGTCGCCCCCAGGCGCCGGCTAAATCCGTCTCCCGATATCCGGCCAATCTACCGGATTCGAATAGCAGCGCGGCGCTCCAGCACGAGAAGCGCCTGCCACACGCCGGATGGACAGCCGGGATTCGTCGATTCGTCGTCGGACCGCGACTGGCGAACCGATCGCACAGGTCTAGAGGACATGTGATAAAGTCTACTGGATTTCGCCTGTCGGAATTTGGTTTATCACATTTCCCCTAGCGCATGTCAATTGCCCGGGAAATTTGTCGAGCTTTCGGCGCCCGGATTTCTCACGTCGTCATCGAACGACAGATTCTGCAACTCTTTTCTTGCCAAAGCCTTCGGGGACATGCGCTAAGACAAATTCGATGAATTGACGGCGGGTTTTATCGCGTATCCCCATGCCGGACGCGGCGCAAATGCCGGAAAGCGTCTGCCAACGAATCGGCCACATCGCCCGCCAACAGAGACTCCTCGGACTGGCGGGCGCGACACGCGAGATCGGCCGCCAATCCGTGAAGATAGACACCCAGGCGTGCTGCACTGCTCGCCGTTTTGCCTCCTGCCAGCAGTCCCGCGATGACGCCAGCCAGAACATCCCCCGCACCGCCCGTGGCCAATCCGCTGTTGCCCGTGGGATTCACGCTCACAGCGCCATCGGGATCCGCAATCACCGTTCCTGCGCCTTTCAACACCACATGCACGCTCACGCGCCCTGCGTACTCTCTGGCCATCCGCACGCGATCCGCCTGAACCTGCGCAACGGGTGCGCCCGTCAGGCGCGCGAATTCCTTCGGATGCGGCGTGATGACCGTGGGGCCGCCGCGGTTCGCAAGCCACGAGTCTCCTCTGTCCGGCAGTGTCGCGAGAGCGTTCAGCCAATCCGCATCAAACACCAGCGGCGCCTGGACCCGGCCGAGCGATTCCAGAGCGGCGGCATGCCAGTCAATGCGGCCAATAGCCTTGGCCACGCTGTCGCCCAGCCCTGGACCGCATACGCCCGCCGCACAACCTGACAAAAAGTGAGCTGCTTCCACAATCCCATCCACCGACCATTCATCCGCGACCGCTCGACGGATGACGACAGCCTCCGCCCGACCGGCGTTCTCGGCGGACGACACCCCGGCCGGAGCCAGATAGCGGACGAGTCCCGCACCCGCGCGGTAAGCGCCGAGAACAGCCAGCCGGGCCGCGCCGTACATGCCGTCGCTGCCGGCGATCACGCCGACCTGCCCAAACGTTCCTTTATGGCTTTGCGCGGGTCGGACGGACAGCAGTTCTGCCATGGCGGAGGCGGTGAGCAGTGTGCACGCCGCTCCACAGCGCACGGCCAACCCATCGGTCATCGACAGCGAATGTACGCGAATCTCGCCCGCAAGGCCACGCCCGGGGTATTGATGGAGACCGACTTTGGCAAAGCCGAGCGTCACCGTCATGTCGGCGTGGACAGCCGCCTCATCGCACGCTCCGCTATCCGCATCCACGCCTGTGGGAAGATCGATTGCCAGCACCGGCCGGCCCGCGCGTCTGATCGCATTGGCATATACCGCGATATCATCCGCCAGGGGCAGGCGCACCCCGTTGCCCACGATCGCATCGATGATGATCGCCGCGTCTTCCAGGCGATCGTCGTCGACGGCCAGTCTACCGCCCAGATTGCGGTAGGCGGTCAATTGTACCCTGCACAACTCGGACAGCGCTTCTTCTCCCGCGACCAGCCAGACGCAGACTTGCCGCCCGCGCGACAACAGCCAGCGGGCCGCCGCCACTCCGTCGGCTCCGTTGTGGCCTTTCCCGGCCACCACATGGATGACGCCCGGGCGCGCGTTTTGCGCCACTCGGTCAATCAGCTCCTCCGCCGCGTCTGCTACAGCCAGACCGGCTGTTTCCATGAGTGCCGCCGCACTCACCCCGACCTTGTCGATCATCTCCCGGTCAATGGCTTTCATTTCTTTTCCGGTGACCAAAATCACTGGGCTCACCCCGGTTTTCTAAATATATTCGGTGCAATGTACAAGTAGTACCCGTCCTGTGACACTGTCCCCATCATGCCGCCGCACGCTCGCGATTGCAACGGGTGCGCTGGGATGCGAAGGCGGCGGTCCCCGAACGGGAACCGCCGCCTTCTTGTCTATCTCCTGCCGGTCATCGTCTTTTGCCAACCGCGAAAGTCTACGGCGCGTAGACCACGACGGCATTCGTGTTGCTTCCCGGTTGCACGATTGAATTGCCCGTCGCCAGCGTCCTGCCCACCTGCAATCCCCACGCCATGTCACCCGGCGGATAGTCGATCTGCACCGGATACGTGCTGCCGCCGCCTTCCGCCGTAACCTGGTAGCCCGCCGCCTGCAATTTTTGCACATAAGCCGACGAACCGTACACATCCACCGGGATCTGACTCGGCGGAGGCAGCGTGATGCCCGTCCACGCTCCTTTGGAACCGTACGGTTTCAACACCTGCGAGATGTGCGCGGGATCGATGATGTCGTAATACGCGCCCGTGATGAAATTCTGCTGGTTAAAGCCGGGCGCCGGAGCGCTGGCCAACTGCATCGAGTCTCCGACATTGCCGAGGTCGATGTGGGCCACCGTGCAGCCGTGCGCCACTTCCGCGACGTGCAGCAGATCGGCGTAGCTCATGTTGGTCGCCACATCTTTCAGCCAAGTCCCGATCAACGGACCGATGTGCGCCAGGTCATTCGCCTTATTCAGCAACTTCTGCTTCAGCGCCATCAGCACCTGCGCCTGCGCGTCGCTGCGCTGGAAGTCGTTGGTCGCGACCGAGCTCGCGGTGTTCTGCCGCACGCGGATGTACGCCAAGGCATTGGCGCCGTTTAGCGTCTGCCAGCCTGGGTAGAGGTTGGCGCCGCTGTGCAATGGATCATAGATTCGCCCCGGCACGTTCACGCGCACTCCGCCGACCGCGTTGACCGCGTCGATGAAGCCCTGAAAATCAGTCGTGATCCACCACCGGATGGGCATGCCCGTGAACTTCTCCACGGCCTGGACCGTCAGTTGCGCCGCCTGGTTCGGTTGCATCTGGGCGCCAATAAAGAAGAACGACTTGATCTTCGGAATCGGATCGTTGTACTGCGGCATCGCGAACAACATGTCGCGCGGCACGGAAATCAGCTCGACATGGTGCGTCTGCGGATCGATGTGCGCGATCATCATGATGTCCGCCTGGCCGCCGCCCGTTCCTAGATCGAGCGGACCCGCCGGATTGCGCGCGTTGTTCCCGATCAGCAGGATGTTCACCGGTTTGTTGATGCCCTGAAATAATGAAGATAACCCGCCAAACGGATTCCCGCCCGGCGTGTATGGCTCGTTGGTGAAGGCGAACGCGGCGGCCACGAGCACCCCGAGCGTGACAGCCCCGATGGCCGCAAGAATGAGCCGCCTGCGCGCCCGCTTCTTGCGGTTCACCTTCTTCGGCATTCCCGATTTGCTCTTGTTTCCTGGTGGATTCTGGCTCATAACATACCTCACAGTCCGAAAAAATTCGGTTTATCCCATGTCCCATTGCACTGCGTGGGTCAACCCTGCCCCCTTTTGAACAGGCTCTGTCAGAGAGGGTCCGAAAATGGCCGGAAACTCGGCGGGCTGCAATACCGTCAGAAACTCCCGAACATGTGCACTGTTTTACAGTTCTTCGGCAAACAGAGTGGGATCCGGAAAGCAGGCAACCCTCTGGGCGCGATTATGTCACATGGCAGGGCGATGCGTAAAGTGTCAAAACAATTCTGCCACAGATGAGACAGACCTTAATGACCCGGCATCCTCCCCGCTGCGTATGGCAGTGGGTCCGTAAGACCCGCCGCCGCGAATCCCTCCAGCCGCAGACGGCAACTGTCGCAGACGCCGCAGGCCACTTCTCCGCCCTGGTAGCACGAGGTCGTCAACTCATAAGGAACGCCCAGTTCCGCGCCCAATTGGATGATCTCGCGCTTGCCCAAGTACTGTAACGGCGTCTCGATCCGCAGCGCCGCGCCCTCAATACCGGCGCGCGTGGCGAGCGCGACGGTGTTTGCGAACGCCGCGACAAACTCCGGTCGGCAATCCGGATAACCGCTGTAATCCAGCGCATTCACGCCGATGTACAGCGCATCCGCCCCGACGACCTCCGCATACGCCGCCGCGATCGACAAGAAGATCAAGTTGCGGCCGGGCACGTACGTGACGGGAATCTCTCCTTTCGCCACGCCCGTCGTCGGCACCTCGACGCGATCGTCCGTCAGCGCGCTGCCGCCGATTTCGCGAAGGAATGGAAGCGGCGCGACGCGGTGCTCCACAACTCCGTAATGGCGCGCCAATTGCCGCGCGGACTGGATCTCCCGGCGGTGTCGCTGCCCATAGTCGAACGTCAAAGCGTAGACATCGTCTCCGCGCCTTTTGGCCACCGCAAGGCAGGTGACGCTGTCCAGACCGCCGCTCAAGATCACGACATCCCGTCCGGCCCGCTTCATCATACTTTCCTCCAGTACCGCGAGACAGCACTCCCACGCACGCTTGCGCGCACCTTCAGACGCCGCGCTGCTCCGGATGCCAGATCACCTTGTGAATCTGGAGATTCAGCCGGACGTCGCGCAGGCCGGCCGCAAGAATCCACATCACCAGTTCCCGCGGCTCCATCCGGCCAAAGACCGGACTGAACAGGATCACGCCGCCCGGCCTGTGCACGCGCAGCACCTCAATGGCTGCGGCAAAATCGTCCCTGTCCGCGATGACAAACTTCAGTTCGTCCGACGGCCGCAACATGCGCAGATTCGGCAGATGCATACGGGTCGACTCCCCGGACGCCGGCAGCTTGTAATCGACAATATAACGCACCTTGTCCGAACCGACCCCCGCGAAAAACGATTCGAGAGAGACGGCGCCGCTCGTCTCGACATGAATGTCGACAAGCTGTTCCATGGCGGCGAGCGCGTTCAACAGCGCGCTGGAACGTTCACCGAACATGAGCGGCTCGCCGCCGGTCAGACAAACCCGCGCGGACGCAAAATCCGCCACGCGGGCGCAGATGTCCGCGATCGACAGCCGCATCTGCGGTTCATGCGGCGCGTAGCTGTAGGGCGTATCACACCAGACGCAGCGCAGCGGGCAACCGAACAGGCGGATGAACACGGTGGGGTACCCGGCGGCCGTCCCCTCACCTTCCACCGTCTCAAAGATCTCGACCAGCGGCAGAACCAGCGACTGCGGCGCGGCGTCCCCGCTCATCTCTCCATCTCCGTCCGGTCCACTGAAGCCGCCGAAGTAGGCGTCTCCCAGAGTGTCGCGCACTCCATACGAACACGCGGATGGCTCCTGGACAAAGCTTCCGCTATCCGCTCGTAAATCCATACAACGATATTTTCCGCCGTGGTATTCATCAAAGGCAGCGCGGCATTCAGGTACTGATGGTCCAGCCGCTTCACGACCTCCCGTTCCACCACCTTGCGCAGATCGGCAAAGTCGATGACCAGCCCCTTGTCGTCCGGCATCCCGCTGACCGTCACGCGCAGCTTGTACGTGTGGCC
>JAKACR010000008.1 GCA_021821225.1 Bacillota bacterium
GCGGATCATCAAACAGTACGGGCAGACGGGGGTGCAGGCCCACAATCCGCCGGTCACCTACACGGCGCCAAACGGCGACACGCCGACACCGGGCGGCGGCATGATCATCACGGAGATCAACGGCAGCTACGCCGACAGGCTGAACAGCAAGGGGAAACTGCTGTACACGGCGCACCTGCCGGGTATCAGCTATCCGTCGGATACGCAACTCCTGCCAAACGGCAACCTGCTGGTCGCGGACTACAATACGCCGGGCACGATCGAGGAGGTCACGCCAAAAGGGAAGCTGGTGTGGCGCTACCGCAAGTTGTCAGGTCCGGGGGAACTGTCCAACCCTTCGCTGGCGATGCTGCTGCCTAACGGCAACATTGTGGCGAATGACGACTACAATAACCGCGTTATTGTGATCAATCCCCACACGAACAAGATCGTGTGGCAGTACGGCCATAAAGGCGTCAAAGGCACCGGTCCCGGCTACCTGAACACGCCGGACGGGCTTGATCCAATGCCGGCGAACGTCCATCTGCCCAAGGCCAAGTGAGATTGGTGCGCCGGGAACGCGTTTTGCACAGCCGCGTGGTCGAATAGGCCGCGCGGCCAAGTGCTTTATATTTTGGATATACTCGCAGGGGCGCTCCGAGGAGATCGTCGGATCTTGGCTGAAGAACAAGAACCGCCATGACTACGTGGTTGCAACGAAGGTCCGTTTCGGGATGGGGAGCGCGCAAAACGACGTCGGGCTGAGCCGCAAACACATTCTCGCGGGGGTCGAGGCCAGTCTGCGTCGGCTGGGGACCGAGTACATAGACCTGTATCAGGTCCACGCGTGGGACCCGGAGACGCCGCTTGAAGAGACGCTCTCTACGCTGAATGACCTTGTGCGGCGGGGGCTCGTCCGCTACATCGGAGCCAGCAACTACCGCGCCTGGCAGTTGCAAAAGGCGGTCCAGATGAGTCGCGGGAACGGCTGGGAAGCGTTCTCCTGCCTTCAGCCGCAGTACAACCTTTTGTGCCGGGCGACGGAATTTGAACTGCTCTCGCTGTGTGAGGCGGAGGGGCTGGGCGTGATTCCCTGGAGTCCCCTGCGGGGCGGATGGCTGTCGGGGAAATTCCACCGCGGCATGGCGGCGGCGCCGGAAGACACGAGGGTGGCGACCGCGGAGAAACACGGTTGGGGCGAGAGTTGGTCGAATTACAACAATGAATACACGTGGGGCGTTCTGGACGCCCTGACCGACGTGGCGCGCGAAGCGGAGAAAACGCCCGCGCAGGTGGCGCTCAACTGGCTGCTGTCGCGAACCGCCGTTACGGCGCCGATCGTCGGCGCGCGCAACGTGGCGCAGTTTGAGGACAACATGCAGGCGACGGACTGGTCACTTAGCGTAGAACAGGTGGCGCGCCTGGACCGCGCGAGCGCGCTGCCGGTGACGTATCCGTATGACGACGCGGCGGAACGCCAGCAGCGCGCCGGCCGGTAGTAGGTTCCCCGGGGGGACATGTGATAAACCAAATTACGGCAGGCGCAGTCACATGTCCCCTAGAACAGTGTCAGCTGGACGGAGCCCATGGTCTCGTCCTGCAGGTCTTGCACGGTCACTCCGAGCAGCCGCACCTTCGCCTGCAGGTCGACCTGCTCCAGCAGCCGGTGCAGATACACGTCCATTTCAGCCGCGGTCTGCACCGGCGCCGCTGTGGTCATGCGGCGTGTGATCTGGCGGAAATTAGAAAATTTAACCTTTAACACGACCACGCGGCCGCGCAGGGCGCGCTGTTTGAGATTCTGCTCAACGCTTTGCGCAAGGTCCTCCAAGATGCGGGCCATCTTTGCCGTGTCGTCCATATCGACCTGAAAGGTCGTCTCCTTCCCGATCGAGCGGCGAACGCGCTCGGGCTCAACAGGCCGCGGATCGATCCCGCGAACGAGATTGTAGAAGGCGCGCCCGCGGTCGGAGAAGACGTTCGCCAATTCCTCGACGCCAAGCCGCCGCAGGTCCTCTCCGGTGCGCACCCCGAGTTGCCTGAGCCGTTCTTCGGTGACCTTTCCGACGCCAAAGAACTTGCGCACGGGCACCGCGTCAAGGAAGGTCTGCGCCTGTTCCGGCGTGATCACTGTCATCCCGTCGGGCTTGTCGTAGTCTGACGCGATCTTTGCGATAAATTTGTTGTACGAGACTCCTGCGGATGCGGTGAGCCCCGTCGTCCGGAAGATCTCCTCGCGAATGGCGCGCGCGATCAGCGTGCCGGACGTGATGCCGCGGCTGTCGCGCGTGACGTCCAGGTAGGCCTCGTCGAGCGAGAGGGGTTCGATCAGGTCCGTGTAGGACCTGAAGATAGCCAGAATCTCGCGCGACACCTGGCGATAGACCTCCATGCGCGGCTTCAGGAAGACAGCTTGCGGGCAGAGGCGATAGGCCGTTTGCGACGGCATGGCGGAGTGAATCCCGTACTTGCGCGCTTCGTACGAGCAGGTCGCGACCACTCCGCGCGCATGCGGCGCGCCGCCCACGATGACGGGTTTGCCGCGGTACGCCGGATGATCCCGCTGTTCGATGGACGCATAGAATGCATCCATGTCAATATGGATGATCTTGCGCAGCACCGCTTCCGTATCCATGTCCCGGGCCACCGCTCTTCACGCGTTCAGTCTGCCAATGGGCGCCATTGGCGCGAATCTGCCACCATTGTACCACACCGCGCTCACGTCGCATCACAGCCATTTCCAGTTGCGACCGCCGTTCTGCGTGCGCAACAGTCCCTTTTGCGTGAGCATCCAGCCGGTCGCGGGACTGACGAAGTCGATCGTGGCTCCGCCCGGCTGGAAGCCGTTCGCCACGGAATCCGCCGGGAACACGTATGCGGTCCAGTGTGCGGCGCCGTCGGTCGTGCGCAGAATGGTGGAGAGCGGAAGGTTCCCGCTTTTCGTCCACGTGTAGTACGTAATCCAGCCGTCGCGTGGATTGATGAAGTCGAACTGGCCCAGCTGCTTGACGGTTTCGGACTGGCGCCACAGGGTGCGCCACGTTCGACCGGCGTTCGAAGAGACCTGTGTTGCGATATTGGCGCGTTGGCGGTGTTGGCCGGTCGTGTAGAGCATACGGGAATCTGCGCCAAAGATGACGCGTGATGATGCCCAGGCATCCGTCCAGACTGGCACGACGACCCAACGGGATGCGGCCTGCCCGGTCCACATCGCTCCGCCGTCCGTTGTTGACCAGACCTGTTCGAAGTCGCCGTTCTGGACCTCCAGCGCGCCGTCTCGCGGCGACCAGAAACGGAGCGACTGAATCTCGCTGCTTGTGTACAGGGCGCCCGGCGCGCGCGCGACGAACGTCCAGTGTCGTCCGCCGTCCACGGTGCGGTAGATGCTGACTGCTCTCCCCGGTTCCGTATCCCGCGCTATCGCCCAGCCGTCGGCGGCATTTGCGAACGTCAGGTGGGGTTGTGTGACGGCGGCGCCGGGAAGACTGCTGCGGATGCGCCAGGAGACGCCGCCGTCACGCGTGGTGAGAAACGCGTTGGCGTTGGATGCGTCGCCAAGGCCGTAGCCAAGGCTCGCCGAGACGAAGTGCACCGCTGACGTGGGCTGGACGTCCGGCAGGATTTGCGCGAATGTCCTGCCGCCGTTCACGGTCTTGAGAATGAACATGCCGTTGATGTTGTAAGCGATGGCGTAGCCCACCGTGATGTTGACCAGCGCGACGTCGCGTATGCTCCAGGCGCGCCTCGCCCCCACGAGTTGTGTGTGCAGCCCGCCGTCGCGCGTGACGGCGACGCCGCTCTGCATCGGCATGGCGCCCATGGCGTCGGGTATCCAGCCGTATCGCGGCGTGACGAACACCGGAGCGCCGACTCCGGTCGGGTCGCCGTTGCGGAGCAGGTCCGACTGGAGGATCGTCCAGTGTCTCCCGCCGTCAACGGTGTGCCACAGTTGGTCCGTCATGGACGCGGTGCTACTCGTGACCAGCCAGCCGTCGGAGCGATTCAGGAAGGCCACCTGCAGTCCCGCAACTGACGGCAGCAGTCTGTTGTACTGGACTGTCCAGTGCGCCCCGCCATCGTTCGTGTGCAGCAGAAGGGCACGGTCGTGGACGGGGAATGGGTGCGCGGGAATGGAGACGACGCCTGCCGCGTAACCGTCCGCACCGCTTTGAAAGCTGACGGATTGCAGCATGAATCCGGCGATCGGGATGTGCAGGGTGCGCCACGACCCTCCACTGTTGTCAGTGGCGACCACCGCGCGCCCGAGGACCGCGAGGATCTGCGTGGCAGACGGGCAGTCGAGCTGCGTTCCGCCCTGTGCAGGGGACGCGGCTGTGCGATAGACCGTCGTCCAGCGCAGGCCTCCGTCAGTGGTGCGCTCCACCACCCACGTGTGGTAGTCGACAAAACTTTCGGTCGAACCTTCTCCGCCGATTGCGTATCCGACCTTGGGGCTCAGGAAACGCAGGTCAAGGATGGTGAAGGGTTGGGTGGAGAGCTTTGTCCACGACTGTCCGCCGTCGACGGTGTGAAGGAGAAAGGACCCGTTGGCGATGAACCCGTCTTGTGCGGTGGGGAAGCTGATGGCGCCGTACTGGGTAGACTGCGGACTGCCCGCCACGTGCGCGCGCAGACTGCGCGTGATTGCCGGACCGGTCGGCACGGTGGTGGCGTGGATAGGCGGCGCGGCGGAGGCGACCGTCCCGGGACCCATTGTCAACCAGAATGCGGTGAGACAGGCGGAGCAGAGGCTGGCGGTGCGGACGAGCGGAAGTCTCTTCACGGTGGGCAACTCCCCGTTCGGGCTGTACTCGATGACGCGCCTGTCTGGCGCGACATGAATCAGACGACGGGGGAGACAGAAAGGTTACACGAGGTTCTGGCGCCAGGACCGCGCCTTGACGCGTATGGCGGCGAGTGTGAAGACAGAAATACGCCCCAGACGGTCCTGGAGCGTACTGTCGTTGTGACAGGCGGGCGATCAGCGGTTCACAAGCGCTATGGCAATCGAAGCGAGCGAGAAGCCAAGGGCGACGAGGTACATCACGCTGACCGTCTGAATCTGCGTCAGGCCGGACGCCATGAGACGGTAGTGG
This sequence comes from Bacillota bacterium, assembly GCA_021821225.1. The sequence continues at coordinate 5,076 of JAKACR010000008.1, forward strand.
CCGTGGCTGTGGTCCGCCTTGTAGACGGGCCGTCTCTCGACGACGCGCTTGATCACGACGTAGATCGCGTCGAAGATGGGGACGCCGAGGGCGAGCACGGGGACGAAGATGGAGATCACGGTCGCGGACTTGAACGCCCCCATCACGGCGATGGCGGCAAGGACGTAGCCGATGAATGTCGAACCGGCGTCGCCCATGATGATTCGGGCGGGGTAGAAATTGAACCGCAGAAACGCGAGCGACACGCCGATGATGGCCGCAGCGGACACGGCGGACGGCATGTCGCCCTTGATCGTGGAAATGACGAGCAGGGTTCCCGCCGACATGGCCGCGATGCCGCCGGCGAGGCCGTCCAGCCCGTCAAGGAAGTTGAACACATTCACGATGCCTACAACCCATACAATTGTCAATATATCGGAAAGCCAACTGGAGAAAGCAATATACGTGCCGCCGTGGATAGGGTCCTCGATGCCGCGAATCGCGGTACCCGTGTATACCAGGATCGCCGCAGCCGCAATCTGGGCGAGGAACTTCGGCCATGCGGGAAAGTCCCTGCGCCGGGTCTTGGCGTAGTCGTCGACCATGCCGACGAGAAACATCAGGACGGCTCCGACAAGGAGGCCGTTGAACGGGGGGGAGAGCCGGAGGGGCGAATGCAGGACAAAGTGGCGCACGGTCAGCGTGGTGATCACAAATCCAAGGATCATCGCCGCACCACCGAGCATGGGGAGGGGATTCTCGTGTGTCTTGCGTTCCGTGGGCAGATCCACGAATCCCGTGCGCAGCGCCACTTTTCTCATCAGTGGGACAAGCGCGTATACGGTTACGAATGCGATAACGACGGCAATGAGATCCACAAACAACGTGTGTGCGGCCTCCCTGACTGCTTTGGATACTAATCCTGTCCCAATTATAGTGACCAGACTTGTCGAACGTCAATAAATGCCTTCGTATGTAACGCATTTGTTACCTTTTAGGGCCCGTCAGGGTCCATTATAAGTGTATTTTGTGTCGGAATGCGTAGAATATTCCCGGAAAAACGAGAGAGATCGTTCTCTCTTTGGTCGGTTGACTTTTTCCGCGGGACGAATGTATACTCATTAGGCACTGTACCTGTCGGGCGCGTGACGTGGTTCTGATACAGGGGCGTAGTTCAGCTGGTAGAACGGCGGTCTCCAAAACCGCATGTCGTGGGTTCGAATCCTGCCGCCCCTGCCATTTTGTCATTTGCGTTCCGGCTTGGAAAACTGTGATAGTGCGGTGGGCGTGGCGAAGCGGTCAACGCACCGGATTGTGGCTCCGGCACTCGTGGGTTCGAATCCCATCGCTCACCCCAGATGGGGAGTAGCCAAGTGGTAAGGCAACGGACTTTGACTCCGTCATTCGTAGGTTCGATCCCTACCTCCCCAGCCTTGCGAGCCATTAGCTCAGTTGGTAGAGCACCTGACTTTTAATCAGGGTGTCGATGGTTCGAGTCCATCATGGCTCACTCTCCATCCACATCTTCTCGTGGTCGGTCCCCGGCGCGGATGTTGCCTTGAGAATGGTGTGCGGTTCTTGCGGAGCACCGGGCAGAGAACCCTTCCACCTTGCGGGTGTGGCGGAATTGGCAGACGCACCAGACTTAGGATCTGGCGGGAAACCATGGGGGTTCGAGTCCCTTCACCCGCACCACCGCCCAGCGCGTGTGGTCCTTCGGAGTTTAGCGCAGCTTGGTAGCGCGCCTGCCTTGGGAGCAGGAGGTCACAGGTTCAAATCCTGTAACTCCGATTCGTGAAAAGCCTTATACAGCAAGGATTTTCAATGATCGGCCATCTGACTGCGATGGCCGATTTTCTGTTTCGTGTGCCGAATATGTGCACGGGCTTTTCTGTGTGCGCCTCATGGGGCGAATACGTCCTCCAAAGCATCGGTCGCCACTTTCTGCATGCCCGGCTGGACGTGACTATAGGTTCCCAGTACCATCGTTACGCTGTTCCCCAATCGTTCGCTGACGATCTTGGGGTGCACGTTGTGTTTTAGCAACAGGGTAGCGCATGTGTGGCGAAGATCATACAACCTGATATCGGACGGAAGTCCAGCTCGCTTCAGAAGCGGCTTAAAATGTCGGTGCACCACGTTTTGCTTGTCGAGCGGTTCGCCGTTTTGTGCAGCGAAGATAAAGTCATGATCCTTGTATTCGTCGCGATGCGCCATCCTGTATTCTCGTTGTACTGCCCGGTGTTGCCGCAGAATCTTGGCCGTGGATTCCGTGAGGGCCACACTCCGGCGACTGCCCGGCGTCTTGGGTTCCTTGACGCGCCATGTACCTCCTATGCGTTCGAGTGACTTGGTTATGCGCATCGTCTGGCAGTCGTTGTCCAAGTCCGACCACGCGAGCGCCAAGGCCTCCCCAGGTCGACAGCCAGCGTCAAGCATGAGTTTGAACAGAGGATAGTACGAACTGGCGTTCGCCATGTCCCAACTCTCCTTGGCCGTTTGAAGAAATGTCGCCACCTGCGTCTCGTCCATCGCGTGCATCTCGCGTGCCTTGCCTCGCGGGCGCTCGACGGCTTCCATCGGATTGAATTCGATCATGCGCAAGCGTACTGCGTGCTTCATCGCTTGCTTCAGGATCATCGTCGCGTATTGCGCCGTGCGGACGCCCGACTGTTGTTCGATGGCGCTAATGAGTTTTTGAAAGGTCATTGGATCATGTTGCAGTCTGGCGAGTTTCTTGTCGCCCAGGGCGGGGAACACAGCCCGATTCATTAGACCGGCGTAGTCGTTCCATGTGCGTTCCTGCACACGCTTTTTGGCGACTTCGTTCAGCCAATCCGTCAAGTAGGCCTGCAAGGTTTGTTTGCTTGGTTCGATCAAGTTCCCTTGATCGCGTTTTGTTTCGAGCGCTCGCGCCGCCTTCTCTGCGTCCTTCTTGCCACCCGTGATCGTATGATTCACGTACCGCCGTTTGCCATCTGCCCCCAGCCCGTCGAATATGCGGATCAACCATGTATCCTTGCCGTCAGCGCTCTTCTTCTTGCGCGCAATGATCTGTGCCATCGGTTTCGTCCCCTCATTCGTCCATCTCATCTATGCTTATAATACCTCAAACTATTTCAGCACACAATAAGCACACGGACACTATTTAGGCGCGCCGCATCAACGTTTGTAGGGTGTTATCTTGCTTATTAAGCAGGATAACATGTGCGCAAGTGCCATCGTGAAGGCTATCAAGCAAAGCGCCCGCAGACGCTGACAAGTGACGGACTGCAGTTCTGCTATGTCTATGGTGCGAAAAAAGCGAAATAAGCGAAATAACTCCTTTCGAGTCCGTAAAACCCGCGCAGCGCAAGGGTTTCTGGGGCACACCTTATTTCGCGCGCCTTGCGAAATAAGGGGGATAACTTGCGAAATAACTCCATCGCCGTCTCTCCAAAGGAATACAATCAGAGAATGCGCGCGCCGAAGATCGGGGAGGGGACCTGTCATGCAAACTCTGGCCGACCGTGATCTCGCATACGCCATCTCGCCGCGCGCCCTGGCGAAACTCCTGCATCCTTACCGCGGCTTGCCCAAACTACACACGGTGCGCATCGACTACACGGACCCAGACGGCTCGATCGTCCGAACGCGTATCAACCATTTCTCACTCGTCGCCATCACAGACGGCTGGCACACCGTCACCGTGGCGCTCACACTCCTGTACGGCCTGTCGCGTCTGCTGCCGCGCGACACCACGGCCACACTGACAGCCGATTCGCTGACACTCGCGTACCCGCAAGGGTGCGTCATCTTGGACCACCAGACGCCGCGTGTCCCGATGGAGATTCCAATCGTGGACTTGCGCACCCTCGTCTGAAGCGAGGGCGGGGGAGTGCAGCGGGGATGCGGGGGTTAGAGAATGCGAACCCGGGTTCGCAAATCGGCCAACGTCTGCGGTAGGCACGGATGCACGGATTCGTGCAGACCTCCGAGCAGGCCCTCACGCCGGACAAATCGGCAAACGTCTGCCGTTATCTGAAAACGTGGCACCGGCGGCACAAATCGGTCACCGTGAACCATACGCAATTTGCGTAGTCGCCAGTCCGAAGTTGGACTCTCCAAGATGGGGGGCGGCATGAAGAAACCCTCCGATGTGGACCGGAGGGCATAGAGCGAGCGTCATTCTCGACCACATACAGCTTCGACTGCGGTTGCGTCTCACTCGGCGTTGCGCGGCGCGTCACGGCTCGCCATGATGGACCCATTCTCTCCCTCTTGTGTTGCGGCTCGCCCGTCAGAGCGCCAAACCAAACAGTCATCGCATGCGCGCACCGCTCAATGCGCGTCATCCGCATGCCCATCTCTTCGTGAACGGCGTCCATCTTGGGCTGGCTCTGCGGGTGTTTGCTGATCTGCGGCGAGTGCATTCGCTCCGGCCTCCCCTTCAGAGCGCGATTCTCTCATTGCGATTCGGAGCGCGATCGGCTCGGCCACGGCCAAGAATGCCCGTGTGTGTTTCTCCGTCCATTCGCCAATCACGACAGACCGTCCCGGTGGTTTGAGCGCGTCTGGGTTGATGGCTCGTTTGCGTGGCATACGCATGCCTCCTTCTTTCGATTGGTCTCCACAGCATCCTGTCCTTGTTGGGCTTGACCGGATGTGCTCCGCGGGATCAGGCCCTCTGCAACTGCCGGAGCCGCGCCAAATCTTGAGCGATCTGTTTGCGCAACTCCATGATTTTCTTCCAGACGAAATTGCGCGAAGAACGTGAAGCCTCGCTCATGTACACCTCTTGAAAGAATTCGCGCAGGCTCCACAAAATGCGTCTGTCGGACCGGATCGACTCGTACAATTGCTCGATCTCCGACCAGGTTTCGGCCACTTGATCGGTCGGTTCCTGCTGCCGCTCTTGCTCCGCCCTGGCCACTTCGTACTCGTCCTCGGTCTCGTCCAGCAGACGGCTCATCCCGGCTGTCGCCTCCGCGCGATCCGCGATCATCCGAAGGGCATTCGCGTGCCACTCTGCCGCATACGGACCGTTGTCATCGCCCCATATGGCGAGACGTTCCCACATCGCGTGCTCCGGCATGGAGAAGGCTTGCGCGAGTTCCGACAGGTCAGCTTTGGTGAATGTCGTCCGCCCTTTGAGCATCGGCTCCAGCAGATAGGTTGGTGCGAGCGCATAGAACGCGAAACGTTCGGCTTCCTCGTCCTGGTCGAGGCGCGCTCTATCCGCCATCCACATCTGATTGCCCTTGTGCAGCAGAATGTGCCCGATGCCACGGGCAATCGTGATGCGGCGTTCAGGGAGTGACAGAGCGGTTCCAATCCAGATGATGTACTCGTCTTCGCCCTTGCGGTATCGGGTTGGGCCGTCGGAGCGAATCACCCGGATCGGCTTCTTGGGAGGGAACAACTCCACGTGCGTGGGCCCTTCCGCATACGAGGGGCCGCCCCTTCGCATGATCCGGAGTTTGCCGGTTATGACCTCCGGTTCAAAGACGGACAGGGATATATCTTCGGGGGACTGGAATCCATGCCGGCGGTACAGTTCTTCGATGCGAAGATCAAACGAGTGCGTGGCGCGGCTAAAACCGGATTCGGCATCATCTGCGACCGGCGGCCGCGCACCGCCCTGAGCCTTGATGTCTGTGAAGGCGCCGACGCTTCCCTCTTCCCAGTCCAGGTTTTCCCGTTGCGTTGCCTTCGGTTCTGTCATCGACATCGTGTCGTCATCCTCCCATTCATCATGCGATCCTCAGCGTGGCCGCCCGTTCACGGCCTTTGCAGAACGCTGACCTCTCCATCCCGGCGATCCATCGCGACCTCGTTCTGAAGCGGGGATGCAGGTTCACCCGACAGCGCGCACAGCAGGCGCGACGATACGGCGTTCACCCGTTCCTCAAGCCACGCCATCTGTTCGCGAACATCTTGGTATACGATGTCCATGTTCGCCTGCTGACTCTCATTCATGGTTGACCACCATGCCGGAAAGCGGAGCAAGTGCTTCGATTTCGATGAAGCGAACGATCTCCAGCAGATCCGCGAAGACATCGCGGGCGGAATAATCGGGAACCTCGATCATCTTGAAAGCCAATTCCGTCACCTTGTCGTAAATCGGCAGGATGTTGAGGTTTTCGTTCACGGAGGGCGCAAAATGCTCGTTGCAACCCAGTGCCTGCAGATCCGCTTCCTCAATCAGCGGCATCATCAATTCCTCCTTTCTTATCGTTTGTCTTGATTACGATACGATAAAATAATTGCTCTTGTCAATATATATAGACGCAAAAGCTCATATAATGACTGCTTCGTTTTACATATGCGCTTGCCGTTGTGTATAATCCCCTTATAGGGGTGATGTTCATGGTGAGCACGATCGAAATCGACATGAAAGATACCGACATCAAGACGGCTATCCGTCAAATGATCGCCAAGTCTGGCGTCAGAAGTCTCGCCTCGGTTGCTCGAGATATGGGAATCAACGAGGCCACCTTGCGCGTGGCCGTGAATAATGGTCAAATCCGAGTAAAGGATTTCCTGCGCATCGCGGAACTGTGCGGGTTCCAGGTGGTTGTGAGAGGCGGGGGTGTTAAAGCATGACAAGGCGTGCAGTAACCTTGGTGGGGATCGGTGGAGCGGCCTTTCTGGCCGCGCGTTCGATGCTTTGGACATCAGGCATTGCCGGTCTGGCCGTCGCGCCCGATGCACACGCGGCAACCGTTGGATTCGGGCTGGCGTTTCTCTTCTTGGTGGGCGGCGCGTTTGCCCTGGAGAAACCGCTTGTGTCCGCAATCGCATTCCTTTTGGCGTTTCTCTACGGGGCCATCACCACAACTGCGGCCCAGTGGTCGCTCATGCTGGTTCTGTGGCCGCTTGTGGCGGTCGGCCTTGGAATCCTCAGTGCATTAAATCTAAGTGACGTGGTCGAGCGTGTGCAGGACAACGGCGGTGCCAAGTCGTGACCGGGGCCGGGATTTGTGTCGCGGTGAGAAGCGGGAAAGGGGAGACGTGAAATGGGATTCCTGTGGTGGCTTATCGGGCTTATTGTCTCCATCGTCTTGAACAGGCGCATGGCTGCGTCGAAAGGGCGTAGAAAGTGGCTCTGGACGCTATGGGCTGTCTTGATCGGACTTTTTAGCACGATCCTGTTGCTGGTGTTTCCAACGAAAAAGCCCATGAAGACATGCCCGTTATGTACGCTGACCATTCCGGCTGGAGCGATCCGCTGCCCGAAGTGCCAAGGGGACCTGCGCGATGTTCAGGGGGGTGCTGAACTTTGAGCGCCCATTGGCTTCGATGGATCGTTGGCGCGCTGGCTGCGCAGGATCGCCTGTGAGCCGCGTTTGTGGCGTGGATGGCGGGAGTTTATGCCAAGCACATCTTGCGCGGCTCCTGCGGCATCCCTGCGCGTCTGGCGCGCCCTCAGTTGAATTGAGGGCTGCGGGGAAATGGGAGTTATCGCGGCTTCGTTGCCGTGAAGGGGACTCAGCAATTTTGCTGAGGGGCTGTGTTCAAGGCGGACCCTTTGCGCGGCTGCCGGTATCGTCACACTGACCGACGACTCAAAATTGAGCGGTGAGAATTCCGTGCGCGTGGACGTGTCGCTCGCAAACTGACTCGGCAAAATTGCCGAGTCAGAATGCGCACCCTAGATTCAATCGAGGGCTCCTGCGTTTTCGCCAGTGAAGAGGGACGTCAGGCACGGTGCGGGGTATTGACGGTGACAAGCCCCTTGCGAAGGGAATGGGCGTGCAGGACCCCGCGGGAGCTGCGTGACAGTTCGGGTAAAGCGACGGGGAGACAAACGCACAGCGAAGGTTCACGGGGCATCCCTGCGCGTCTGGCGGGGGTGAACTGAACCGAGGCGCAGGGGCGTTGCCGTGATTGTCACCATGAACGTGAATCAGCGATTTTTCTGGGGGCTATCAATGCAGCAGGCCCCTTGGGATGTGGTGCGACGGCCGCATCGGCTGCTAGTAGTCTTCGAGTGCTAATTGACCCGATTGGCACTGGTGGGAAGAGGATCCGCGCGCTGACTCCGTATTAATCGGTTAGTCATCGTGCGGCGGACCGGGGATTCACGCGGAACGCGACTCCCCGGTCGGAGGGTGCGGACCGGGGGACACATAAGCAGGCGTCGGTTGAGGAGACGCCCTTACTACAGGTCTACTTTCACGCGCTGGACGCCATTAGAAACGCATCTGTGGTGTGCTTCACCACGCTGGAGAGAGACACCTTCAAGGGGTTGTCTGGATCGGACGTCTGATCGAATTGCAGGACCGAAACGCGGACCGTGTTTTGCGCCCGCAGAAGTTCCGCCACGGCCCAACTGTAGTACGCTGGTACATACCCCAGTTTGATGGACTCATTGTACAACACCAAGACAGCATTATGGTCAAATGGGTTGGTGGATTCCTGTTCCAGCAACAGGGTGACGTTGGAACGCAAGTACGCTTTTACGGACTCACCCTCGTAATAGCGCCACCCCGCGACGATAAAGTCGATGTTCAGACACCCGTCATGTAAAATGATGGGGGCTACGAATTCATATGTGTCCGTCGCCAACCGACCTCCGGTAGCCGACAGAAGATCCATCGGCGTATGATCCCTGGACAATCCGATCCGTTTTAGAATATCCAAAAAGTCCGGCCTGGAACGGTCTGGCAAACGGCGCGAAAAGGCCGCAAACAGCTCGCGGGCATGGTACGTTTTGTCGGTATCCGGGAACACCAAATGCAGCCGGTATCCGTCCGCCAAGGCATCCGGAAGCGTCCGAGGGCCGTGTTTCTCATACGCGAATTGATATCCCTGTTCCACGTGTCTCAGAGTGCCCACGTGATAGCGTTGCCGTGAACGCGGGTTTTGCCAGATTAACCAAAGTTCATATGCGCCCATAGCGTCAAGTCTGCCCCTTCCACCAGTCGATCAACCACGTTTGTCTGAGAGAAAGAAGCTTGCAGGTAAATTCCTTTCGTTTCTCACTCATGAGATCGTCGGGTATATCGTTTACCGCAGCGCGAGAGTGCTCTGTTCGCATACTCGCCACACGTTCAATCCATGGCTTCAGGTCTGCTTCGTGTCTCTTCCGGATGTGCGAAAGGAGTGCCAAAAATTTCGGCTTCTCAGCGCCCGGCAGGCCAATCATGGATTTCCCCTGACGCATGAATCCAGTCGTCCTCTGCTTGTCTCGAAAGAAAGAATCCAAGGCGGATTCGGGGATCAAATGTCCCAATGAGCACCCGCTATCATACAGAGGCGCCAAGCGGTACGATCCATTCGCGTCGCGTATTACGCCCCAGTTGTCGCAATGGCGGTCCTGGTTTGCAACCAACGCGTCAAACACGGGAATGCTCAGGAAGTCGCGGTCCAATTCCACCGTCTCAAGTGCAGTCAGAATGGCACCGATGTCGTAGCCCGCCAGTCGCGACCGATCGAACTCCGCATTGGAAAGACTGAGTAGGTCTCCACCTTGAAACAATTCTTCCGAGAGGGACACGAAATTCTCGGATAATGAGCCAAGTTGTCTATTGTACACCGCGATCTTTGTGTTCGCCGTGTCAAAGCCCAACCGCCTCCCGAGCGCGCAAGTCACCTGCTCGCCCCAAGCCTCCCCGGTATTGTCTTTTGGAATTTTGAACAGGGCACGCGTACCGGTTCCCGGTTCCATCAACCATAACTTACGTCTAATGCCGGGCGCTTGAGTGAATTCATCACTCGTCCAATCAGAAACGTCGGGGATATCTAGAGAACGCGAATTTTCGTCCATTCATTTCACCGCCAGATGGACGTGAAACTTGTGCATACTCCTGCACAGTTCAGTGTTCTCTCGTGATGTCCTTATTACACTCAGTTATCACAGTTCGCCGCCGTCCATCTGAGAAAATAATTCTATGCGGTTTTGCAGGCCCTGGATTGCGCCCACTTCTCGTCTCATTTGACGCCTCCTGCTCAAACATCAATAGCCCAATGACCGATCGCCACAGCGTTGCTCAATTGCTTGGCGGTGCAGACGGCTGGTCGCTCACCCTCCTTATGGTGTTTTAATAGAGTAGTGTAGACTACTGTATACCTTCGATGCAAGACGTGAAAACCCTGCGTCTTTGGCAACCCCACAAATATTTTATGTTTGGGTCACCGTCAAAGTGTGTCAAAAACGTATGATTTCCGTGGATACCCTCGTGTTTATGTAGAGCGCAGCCATCGCACAACCGCGCCCACGTCTGCTTCTACCTATACGGCCCACGCGTAGCCGACTGCGCATGCGCGGCTTGTGCGATCCGATCTTGTTTCTGCGCCTGTCTGTGGTTCGTGAGAGAGGCGTCGATAGCTTTCTTCACGCCGCTGACGAGTTCATTGACGATGGCCTGGACATCACTGCCGTACGCGCTGGCCTGTGCAGGCGTCGGGCTGCCCGTGTAGCCTTCGGATGCGAGTGCTGAGAAGATCGACTTTGCTGATGCACCGTGTCGCGCTAAGTCCAATGCGTGCCCATACCGTAGCTTTCCGTTGGGCAGACGTTCCAACAGTACCTGCGTGTCGGCTTGTGCAAATTGGGCGAGTGACGAGAAAGACGCATGTTTGCCGTATGGTCCGGTCTTCTGGTAGGCTCCAAAGGTGTGCAGCCCCCCTAAATTGTGATCGACCAGAGCCGCGTGTGAGGTGCCCCATGTACTTTCATGCGCCCATTGCGCAATCAAATCGGCGGCCGGAATCCCCGTTGCCTTCGACACCTTCACGGCGTAGGGGAGCATGCTGCCGGCTCCCGCATGCCCGGCGTTTAGCGCGGTATTGATCAGGCTGGCCTGACCGCCGACGAACGAACTAATGGTTTTCGGCAGATGGGAGAAGAATGGGGCAATCCCTGTGAATCCCTTGAGCACGCCGCCCTCAAGTTGGTCGATGAACGTGGTCACGATGGCGCCTGTCTGCCCGAGTTTCGCGGCCTGCGCTGCTTTTTGCGCCGCCGCGATTGCATGTTTATCCGCTTGAGTCAGCGGGATTGCCAGGGGGGCGCTTGGAACTTTAAGCGCAGGAGCATTTAACGCGCCGCTCTTGATGACGGCCATTCCCTGATTGATATCAAGGCCGGGCATAAGCGCCGCCTGAAGGTATTTGTTCGGCGAGATCTTCTTGACCATGTTCAGATAGGCAGCCCCGTACGTCGTTTTCGTCCCAGGAATCAATGCGGCGGTGCCCTGCTCCAGGATGCTCATCATTTGAAACGGGTTGGTGATCTTGCCACCACTCGCCTTCATAATCGCAGAGAACCCGAGGAGTTGCTGAATACCCTTGGCGTTTGCAAAACCTTGATCCATCTGAGAAACAAGTTGTGCTCCGCGCATGCCTTGCAGCCCCTGAATACCGGAGGCGTTCATCGCCGCATATTGCCCTGCTACGCCCGTCGGGTTACTGATGACGGGATTGATACTCGCCAGCGTGCCGTAGACACTCGCGAGTCCTGTAAAGAGCGGGCCTTGACGTCCTTGCATATGCGAGACTTGCGCAAGTTGCGTCAGCATCCGATTCCCGGCATACGGGGTGAGTGTCGAACCTTTGCCTGATGTGACGCCGAGGGTCCCAAGTGTCGTCATCAGTTGCGTTTGTTGCTGATCCGACAAGCCATTCGCCATCGCGAATTGGGCGGCTTGGCCTGTCAAATTTGCCACCGATGCGTTGTTGCCGCCGAACGCCTGTGCCATGGCTTGCGCCGATTGAAGCGCGGTAGTTGCCGTTACACCGAACGCGGCAGCCGCCTTCTGGATGCTCAAGTTCAGGATGTTCGCACCCTGACCGACCGTTCCCAGACTGTGCGCGAGTTGTGAAGATGTCGGCGCGGTTTGTTGCCACGTCGCATAGCCAGAGGCGAACCCATCGGCGATCGTCTTCGTCGCCAACAGTACAGCCGCCGCCGGGACTGCCGCCGCACCCACCGCCGCCAGGCCGCCGTCCGCCATCATCCCCGCAGCACCGCCGCCAAGCAAGCCGGGCGATCCGCCGACCGCCATATCGGTCAGCGTTCCTCTTGCGGCTCCGCGCAAGCCAGACCCTAGAACAGACCCGATGCTGTTCCCTTTTGCCGATCGCGCGAAATGACCGAGAAACGACGTGCGTTGCCCCGTCACGGGCGGCTGGTTCGCTTCGCTGGACAGCCGCTGATAGGCCGTGCGCCCTGCTCCCGTCTCGCCCTGCTGGTACGAGCTGTACGCGCCCGCCAATTCTTCCGCGACCGACGAGCCGACCATGGACCGGATATCCGGTTGATTCGCGCGCGCCAGCCAGTCGCCGTACCACTGCGAGGAACCGGGATACGCGCGTGAGCGCAGGTGTCCGCCGAGAACCGGGACCATGCCGGGCACGTTTTGCGGGGACTGTGCGGCTTGTGAGCGGGATCTGCCAGGCGACGGACCGCTCCCGGAAGACGGACGCATGGCGTTGAGCATGGGGAGTGCCTGCGCGAGCACGTTGTCGTAATACTCGATGACGCCGCCTTGCGTGTTCAGGTTGTACTGCGGCTTGTGACCGCCTTGACCGCGAGGTCCGGGGCCTTGTGCGACACCGCTCCACCCGGCATTCTGCGCGCCCCCGGCGGAGGATCGCGGACCCGTTGGCGGATCCGAACCGCCGCCGACCGCCATCTGCCCATTTTGCACCTGCGGCATCGCGCCAAAGCCGATCTTCTGCATGCTCGCGCCGACTTCTTTGACATGCGCATGCAGTTTGTCGAGTGCCGCTTCGAGGTCGTGGAAGCCCTTGAGGTCGGCCGAGGTGGAAAAGCGGATTTCAGCCATTTCCCTCGCCTCCCTCGATTGATGCGTGAGCCTCCGCGATCATCGACAAGGACTCAGCGTCTCCGGAACCTAACGGAAGTCCCGTCAACCGTTGCAGGTCCAGGATGAGTTGCCCAACCGCGACGCGACAGTCTCGTACCGCGTCCACACCCATACGCCCGATTCGCGCGACTTCCGGGTCGGTAGACGGCATCCGCAATTCCGGTTCGAGCACACGCGAGAGTTGAGAAGCCAAGATCGCCGCGCCGACCGCGGTCCCTGCATGGTGCTGCGCGAGGGCCAAGTCCACCGGCTGTTGGTGTTCGACGTAGGCGCTTCTCGCATCCGCATAACGTGCAGCCGCCGCGCTGGATTCCACAAGAAGATGGCTCAGAACTTCAAACGGATCAGGCATGGTGGACGCCTCCTCTTGATTCGCGGGCCTTCACAATCAGCCAATCTTGCAGACCCGGGTCACGCTCCAACATCTTGTGAACTAGCTCTTGAAACTCAGCCTCGGATCGTGGCGCGGTTCGCCTGGGGAACTCTGTTCTGAGCCACTTCTTCAACGACGGGTCGCGCTCCAGCATCTCATGGATGATGTGTTGTGTGTGCTCTTCCGTTGCGCCGGTCCGATGCAATGCGCTCTCCAATTTCGCGATTCGCTGTTCGAGTTTTTCTGTCGCCATCACGAAACCCTCCCCGTATTTTGTGCTGTCAGTAGTTGTTCAAGCGCCGCCACTCGCGCCGCCAACTCTTCAACCTCAGCCGCCTTGACCGCCATATCCAACGCGGCTCGCGCTGCCGACACACGGGCGCCAGCCTGAGCCTCCGCGTCCGCCATCACGTCTCGCAGCGTTTCGACCGCTTGCCCGCTTATTGCTGACAGTCTGCCGATGGCTTGTTGCAAGGCGGCATGCTTTGCCGCACGGTACGCCGACTGGAACTCCGCGTCTTCGCGAACCCACCGATAAAGCGTGGTCAACCCGACACCTGACGCCCTGGCCGCTTCGTGAATGGTCGGACATTCCAGCAATGCGGCGACCGCCAATTCGCGGCGTCTGTCGCGCTTTTCGTTCACCCTTCTTGCCACCTCAACCCACCTCTATCCATTTGCGTCGCTGCCTGCCGTCAGTTCGCGCCACTTCTCCAGCGGTACAACGATCAGCCACGGTCGCCGATCCGCTTTGAGCGCCAGTGCATCGCTGCCGTCCAACCACGCATACAGTTGCTTGAACCCGTCCGCCCGCGCCTTACACTCAAACCGCAGCCCCTGTGCCTCCACGTCACCCGAAAAACTTCCGCCCGCCGCACCCGAAAGGGGGACGCGTTCTCCACCCATCAGTTTGGCGAACTCCCGTTCGGCGCGCAATCCTTTGTCACGTTGCGACTTACCCATTCACTCACCTCCACGAATCCCACTTGGCGATTCCGCCGCGACCAGATCTGGCGGCACCCGTCACGGCGGCCTGTTCGCCAGTCGAGCAACCTTCTCTCGGGCCAGTGCCCATAGTTCCATCGGATCATCGGGAGCGCCAACTGCGCGATCATCAATGTACAGGTCTGCGCTCACTTTGCGGGTGTCACTGCCGTACAGGGCAATCCGCTCCGACAAATTCTCGTTCAGCGTGTCATAGGGCACCCCGTGAGCATCTAGCCATTTCCTGCACGCTTCAAGCTCCGGTCCGGCTCTGCATGTCCACACAACCAGCTTGTGACCGTCTGTGTGCCACTGTCGCATCGTCTCGATGGCAGTGGTGACCGGTTCGCCAATGGCAGGCCACTTCGGGTAGCAGATCGTGTTGTCAAAATCCACGGCGAGCACAAGATGCGTCATGCGTTCACCCTCTTTCGCATGATGGGGACTACTTTGCGCCATCGGATGATCGCCGAGTGTGCATCCCGTAGGTCGTCCGTCAGACTAATCAACGTCATGAGTTCGGCCGGCGCATCTGGCGTCTGTGCAATCAAAGACGCGAACCGCTCCAGGCAATCCGCCGTCTGTGTGAAGAGCGCGGGGAGTTCTCGCCAGGCTCCGTGGCGTTCTTCGCGCGTGGTCGCCTGCGTTAATTCCTGTAGGCGGTCTCTCACGTCTGCCATCTCGCGGGCTGCGTCCGAGAATGCGCTCATACGTTCACCTCCATTCCCAACTTGCGGTAAACGTCTCTGCGCCGCCAGAATTGCCCGCGCAGCATCGGACTGCCGGAGTCCCAGAAGTCCCACACCGCCGCGGCCATCTTATCCTGTGCCGGTCGCATGATCCGTCCAACCTCTTGCTCGGTCGCTCCCGCCGCGCGCTTCGGACAGACCGAGAACAATTGATCCAAATGAACGATGTCCAACCCTTCGCGTGCCAGTTGGGTGGCGAATAGCACATCCACCCGGCGCTCCTGAACGTCCTTCATGACACGGGCGCGCTCCCGCTTCGGCATTTGCCCTGTGAGCGTTGCAAGGCGCAGGGCGGGGGATTGTGCCTCCAGCATCGCGCGAAGCGTCTGCAGGTGTTCCACGCGCTCAGAGAGTACCAACGAGTAATGCCCTACCGTATTTGAGGCGATCGTGTCCACGATCAGGCGATTGCGCGGTTCGTCTTGCGTCAGACGTGTGAGCAGCGTCGAGTAGTCGTCGTCCACACCGCCGAATGCCGTCTCGACAACGTGGAGTGTCGGCGTGATGGTCTGCAAGCGCGAGCGGTCAATCTGATGCAGAATCGGACCACCAACCGCGTACAAGATCGGATGCAACCCATCCTGCCGTTCTGGTGTTGCAGACAACCACAGGCGATAGCGAGCAGGGAAGGCACCAAACACCTGGCGAAAGGTGGTGGCGGGGCAGTGCTGGGACTCGTCGAGCATCACCAGCCCGAGCCGTTCCCGGATGTCCGTTAGGTCACGTTTGGCTAAGGTCTGCACCAGTCCGACTGTCAAGCGGTCGCCGACCCGCCATTGTCCGTCGCCCAACATACCAATCTCGTCACGCTCGGTATCGAGGAACTGCGCGGCGCGTTCGACCCACTGCAAGGCGAGTTCGCGTGTATGCACCAGCACCAATGCAGGCTGTCCGGCGCGGGCGATGATCTCCAGTCCCATCGTCGTCTTGCCCGATCCGCACGGGGCAGCGAGGCCACCCGCCAGCATCTGCACAAGGCGTTCCACCGCCAACACCTGATACGGTCGGAGTGTGATTCGCGAATGAAACTCGACAGGTGGCAGCGTCAGCCTGTGATCATCCATCGCCCACTGCACTCCATGCTCGCGGAAGCGGCGCAGGAGCGTTTGCCCATAGCCGCGGGGCAGGGTGAGGGTATCGCCTTCTACCGCCCACATGGTCAATCGTTGCGGGATATTGCCCACGTAGCGTCCCATGCGCACAGCGGACGTATAGGCCGGGTTGGGGATGGTCAGATCCCCCAGGGTGATCTCCAGAAGGGGTGGCGGGATCGAATTTACCGGGATGCGGATGTTAGCGTCTATCGTTAGGTGTATACTGTTGCTCTCAGCCGCTTTGATCGTGCCGCCCATGGCCTGTGGGCGGTCTATTGTTGTCTGCACATCATCGCCCCCTCCGTGTCTCGTACCACCGTGAAACTTCCTTCAGTGCCTTGTCCGCCTCCGAGTGGTTCACGTCACGCGCCAGCGTCGTGTACGTGCTCCAGCCGACCGGATAGAGCCTGCGCCACACCACGTCATAACCGCCGTCAGACCGCAATGCCTGTTCGATCCACGGGATTCCCGTCCGCGTCCTGCGTCTCATTCGGCATCACCTCCCGACAGGGCGGGAAGTGTGCGAGCCTCAAGAGCTTCCCGGTAGAGTCTGCCAACGTGACGGTGTGAACCGTGTCTCGCGGCAGTCGCGCGGTCTGCAATACAGCGGCGTCGTAACGGGCGAGCACGTCCGCATACTGGCCCGTTAATGTGATGGGTTGATCCTCGAACGTGAGAGTGTAGGATTGTGCGAGATAGGCGGCCACAGCGTCCCGGTTCGCGCGTAATGCCACCCGGTGCTCGTCGGTCAATTCGGGAGAGGGGCGGACCAGTATCCGCCCATTGCCATCCAGAGAGATGTCAGCGCCGCACCGCCTGATGCTCTCGACAATTCGTGCCGCCTCCACTCAAAACACCTCCACGGCAGGCTTGGGAGTTTCCAGTTCTGCGGACGTTTCATCATCGTCACGTTTTGGCTTGGCGATGTTGCGATCTTGACAGTAAAGCCGCGCCACGGCAGGGTTTTCTGCCTCTCTAGGAAGATCGCCATTGGCGATGTTCTTTTCCGCTCCAGAAAGTCCGTCTAGCCGCGCCGTTACAGGGTTTTCAGGGAACATCGCAACATCGCCAACGTTTCCCCCTATAGGGCGTGGCGGTGTTAATTCCGCCGATGCGGGCGGCGGCAATTTCCAGTACCACTCCTTTCCGCGTTTCTCACTGCGTACCGCTAAGTCTTTCTTGCCCCGTTCGAGCGTTCGACGCTTGATACCGGATGCCGCTGCATTTTCGTAGATGATAGTTGCTGCTAATTCTTTTCCATTTAGCGCGTCACGCAGGAACTGCGTGGCCACGTCGAGCGCGCTGTCCTCTTCGGTCGCTTGATGCCCCGAAAACATCCGACTGCCGCTTAATTCAGGCGCCTCCCCGTTCCATTCAAACTGGCCGTCACTCAAGGTGTAAGCGATTGGGGAAGCCTTGGCTGCCATGCTCGCTTTGACGTGGACGACGCCGCGGCGATTGGGGTTATCCGGGTCTTCGCCAACCATCAATATCGACCGAGACACCCCGGCGATGTCGATACTGCCGAGTCCTCTGTACATCAGGTTATCCCCACTCGCTTTCCGCATATGACGGACCAGAAGGACCGCGCACTTTTGGCGACTGGCGAGTTGCGCCAGTGGTGCGAGAACAGCCCGTGTTTCGTTTGCCCGGTGCATGTCGGTGCCAGATCCGAGATGCGCCTGAATGGGGTCGATGATCAGCAGGCGGTATTGCTTGGTCGCAAGCGCCGCCTCGATCTCTGGAAGATGCCGAGACAGGTCGACCGCGCGCTCGCCGTCGTATTCTGTCACAGCTTCAATGATATCGACCCGGCTCCGATCAGCCCCGACTGCGATCAAACGCGGAACTATCGTCTCGGCTATTCCGTCTTCAGCCCCGATTAGCAACACGTCGCCCACCGCCGGGCTTACCTCTTGTCCAGGTAGCGTCAAGCCTTTAGTGACGGCTGCGGCCAGCGCCAGCGTTAGCCAGGACTTACCGACACCGGGGTCGCCGTCGATCAATGTCAGGTACCCTAGGGGAATTCGCGGCCACCAAAGCCAAGAAACACGGGCCGGTTCGATATCGCCCAGATTCTTTATTTTGAGCGTGGCAGCAGGTGGCAGGATGTTTGCGTCTCGCATGGTGCCGTTCACTTTTGCAGTCTTCTTCGCCATTTTTCGGGCGAATGCTTGTTCTTCCGGCGTCAGATCAGCCACTTTTCCGGGCCTCCATCCGCAAAACAGAAGTCAAGACGTCGCGTAGAATTCGTTGCGGTAGGGGGGTGGCATTGTCGGCATTCCAATGACTCATGAATTGGCGTGCAACGTATACGTCGACGCCGTGTGCAATGAGCATCCCGTACAGCGCCACCGCTGCGCGATTGCGCTCATCGGACAGCCCAGCTTCTGACCATGTGCGCAACTGCTCCAGCCGGGGGTCGCCTTGCACCATCCGCGCCCGTCCGCCATCCATGGACGGTCCCCGAGCGCCAATCCTCCGCCGTAGCTCATCCTGCATCCAGCCCGGCATTTCGGCGACCGGGGAGCGGTCGATGACGTGGTACCGTCTGCCGCTTGCGTGCATGCTGCCGGGGCCAGTCACGGTCTTTGTCAGTAGTTCGACGCCGTCCGTGACATCCGCATGTTGCGTCAGCCAGTCGGGCCGCACGTAAAACAATTGAAAGCCGCCGCCACCCGACTCGACTGTAAATGTCGCGTCCACCTGGTGGCCGCCAGTGATCTGTCGCCACTCTGCAGGCCCATCCTGCCCCTCACGATGCCGGTCCAGGTCGATGCCGCAGTTTCCCGACAGATCTAGCCGCAGACCGTAATTCGGATCGAGGATGGGACGTGTAAATTTAAGCCAATCCTCGTAACCCATCTCATCGCCGGAATAGGTGACCGCCGACCAAGATTCGCCGTGCGTGTGTTTCCCGGGGTGGGGGCAATCTGCGCCTTTTGGACAGGCACATGTGCCGTTCAAGACGCCCCATTGGAGCATAACCGGCCAGCCGCGCCCAACGGTGGCAGAGTGGACGTAGCGGTCGATTTCGCGCTCGAAGCGTGGTATGATGTCTATAGAGTTTTTCTCGGTTGTAGCCACTCCCGCCGGAGTGGCTTCTTTGTTGTCCATTTGCAAGGCTCCTTTCGTGATGCCGTTCCGGCGGCGTCCTACCGCTCCGACTCGCCGCAATCTCCTCCGGCTGGCCCGCTATATCGCGCGGTGCCTGTTGCGTGCGCCCGGCGGCGCGTAGTTTGCGATTGTCAAAGATTGTTCTCCGGCTCTTTCTTATGCTTCTCTGCGCCAGCCGCCGGGTAACGGTTGACCGCCGCTCGCAATCCATTCCTGCAACTTGTCCTCGGGGATGAGCCACCGTCTCCCGCATCGCACGCCAGGCAAACGCCCTTCGCGCAAAAACTCACGAACCCGTAGCGGCGTGCTGCGGATTATGCCCGCCACTTCCTTCGGGGTGTACATGATCGGCACTCCCATGTTTCCGCCTCCTTCTATTCGTCTCGCCTCGTATCATATCGTCAAAAACCGTGTTATGATGCATGGACATAGGGGTACACTTTGGGTACGGGAGGGTGATTTAATGGATGCCGTAAAATGGCCCGTCTCGCCTTTGCTTTGGCGGCGCGGGTTTCAAACACAAAGCGGATTCGAGACGTGGATAACTCTCTGTGGAAATCCAGAAAGGAACTATGAGCACCGATTCGCGAACCTTGAATACGTGTGGAAGGAATACTCAGCAGCGGGTGAGCCGGGGGAGGATTGGCAGAAGCGTTTAGGGGAGTTCATGCGGCAATATGGGGCACCCATCACCGCGGCACCAGGTCTAGAGCCAGAACATTGGAAGAACCCCACGCTTAAGCCTGCAGAACTAGCGCCCGAGGAGTCGATGAGACAAATCATAGTGGAATCTCGCAACGCATATGTGTGCAACGAAATGCTCGTAGCTGCGAATCGGGGGTGGGTCACGCGCCTACAGGAGCCTGTATCTCTATGTTTGGACACCGAGTATCCGGAACAGGTTGATAGATATGATCCGCCCGCCTATACAGGTCGCACATCGGAATACAAGCGAAAGCTCCAGAACGCTGCCTACTCGTTCGTCAGGAAGGTTGCCGCGCATTACGTGCCGGAACTTTCCGTCCAAGTGCTGCAATCAGGCGACGAAAGGATATTCGGCCATACTCTACCCGGTTTGAGACCGGCGCTTTGGTTGTCTTTCCTCACAAGCATACCGGGGACGGTTGTGCCGGAGGAATGGCTGACGTGTCGGGATTACGGCAAGTACAAGGGGTGCGGACAGCCGTTTCAGAGCGATCAGCCGAACACACTTTATTGCCCCGATTGCAAACGGCGCATCAATACGGAGAAAACGCGTGCGAAAAGAGCCAAGGCGCGCAGACGGGCGGCCTCCGAAATGGTCGAAATGGTAGGGGAGGATTGAACCATTCGTCGCCCTTGGAAGCGATGCCTGGGAATTGTGTCGGGTTGCTTGAACTTCACCCTCGCCATAGGATACCCTCCTTCGTATCGGTTTGTGTGCGAATTTTGGCAGGTGGTCATAATTTCTTTCGTTTCTCCCGTGTCTGGCAAGGGGTCGGGCAGCAACCCTCCTGCGTGGTTTCAAATACGCATTTCAGGGGGAGGGGTATCTCCCGATCCGGGCACCTCTGCCGCACATCCGAAAAGTCTACAATGACAAGCATGGGAAACATCGGAGTCAGTCCATATTCTGTAAACTATGCGCCATTTCATGTGCCATCTCTGATAGTCTAGCACACCGTCAACGATCTTGAAACATCTTGGAAGGGGTCGATAATCCTTGTTTTATAAGGGTTTTAGGATGCCTGAGGATGCATTAGAATCATTGAGATTTCCATATTTTATTGCCTTGGGAGCAGGAGGTCACAGGTTCAAATCCTGTAACTCCGATTCGTGAAAAGCCTTATACAGCAAGGGAGATCGGAGGACAACCGGCAAACGGTTGCCCTCCGATCGCTCGTTTACTGTGATTCCGGATGAGTCTTCGCGCGATTGGCCGTCACATCATTGGGACGGACAGCGGCGTGTCCGTCTTGTCCGTGCGTGAGCACCAGTAGGGACCAGTCTGCCGGTGTAGCGGGAAGGGATGGCAGGGAGAATGATCACACTCTATCTCGTTCGACACGGCAAGAAGGAAACTGCGATGGGCGACGTACCGTTGTCGGCCGAAGGAATTGAGCAGGCGCGGATGACTGCGGCGTATTTTGCGGGCAAATCGGTGGATCGGGTGTACTCGAGTCCCCTGAGAAGAGCCAGGGAAACCGCCGATATCATCGGATTGCGCCTCGGTCTGCCCGTTGTCGTGGATGACAGGCTGAGGGAGAGGGCGAACTGGGGCGACTTGCCAGGACAGACATTTGAGGAGTTTGTTGAGATGTGGGACAGATGCACGCGCGACCGCGAATACGAGCCGCTCATCGGCGACTCGGCGAAGCAGGCGGGTG
>JAKACR010000195.1 GCA_021821225.1 Bacillota bacterium
TCACGCTCCAGAAGGAGGTCCAGGGATTGGCGCCGTCAATCTTCGCGGCTTCATACAGATCGCTCGGAATCAACTGCAGACCCGCGAGCAGAATCATCGTGACAAACGGAGTGGTTTTCCAGATATCCGCCGCCATCATGGAAATGGTCGCGAGATTGGGTGAACCCAGCCACAACACGGGATTCTGGACAATGTGCACAGAAATGAGGAGGTAATTGAGCACGCCATAGACGCCATTGTAAATATAGGCCCACATCTGGGCCGAGATGACCGTGATGAGCGTCCAAGGGACGAGCATGACGGCGATGGCCAGTCCGCGGCCGCGAATCGGCTGGTTGAGCGCGAGAGCCACCAGCAATCCGAGAACCAGCTCCACAAGAACGGTCACGAAGGCGTACATGGTGGTGAATCGCAGTGTTTGCCAAAAGAGCAGGTTTGTGAATACAATCTGATAATTTTTGAGACCTGCAAACGTGAATTGGAATCCGTTGTAGGTTGAATTGATCGAGTTGAGGCTCATCCAGACCGAATAACCTATGGGAAACAGGGTGACAAGAAGAATCACAAGCAGGGCCGGGGTCATCATGAAGTATCCTGCGAGCGCGTAACCGCGCTCCAGTCTGCCTCCGCGCATGGGGTGGATCCCTCCAAATGGGCCGTGGGCCTGGATGAGAGACGCCTGTACCGCAAACTGGCGGCGCAGGCGCCCCTGAAACTGAAAATGAGCTGCTCCGGGTTACAGATGCTCCGGATTACAGGGATTGGGAACTGATGGCGGACTTCAACTGGCTGTTCGCCGTTTTCAGCGCTTGCGAGACGCTGGCCTGGCCTGCCAGGGCCGCGTTCAGGTTGGTATAGATGGCCTGGGACACCTTGGCATAGTACGGCGTCTGGCTCGGACGGGCCACCAGGTGCGTCTGCGACACGATCTGCAGCACAGGATTCAGCTTGCGTACTTGCGGATCGCGCTGGATGACGGCGTTGGTCGGGATTTCCGACGCTTTTGTCGCCAGGATGTACTGCGCCTTGTTGCCCGTCATCCAATTGATGAAGGTCAGGTCGGCCTGCATGTGCTGGCTGTGCGGATTGATGTAGAAGTCCCAACCGCCGATGCAGGCATAGCCGGTGCCTTTTTGACCGGCGAATGTGGGCAGTGGTACGACGCCGACCTTGCCGATCACCTTGGACTGGCCTTTGGTCTGCGAGTTGCTGTAGGCGTAATCCCAGTTGCGCAGGAAGGCGGCCTGGCCGTCGTTGAACACGTTCATCGCCTGCGGTTCCTGGAAAGTAGTTACATCGGATGGCGTGACGCCTGACGTGATGAGCGAGCGCATGAAGCTGAGCGCCTTGATCGCGGCGGGCGAATCCATGACAGGCTGACCCGCGGCGTTGAACACCTTGCCGCCCGCGTCCGTCAGGTATTCCATCCAGTCACACGTCAGTCCTTCGTATGAGGCGCCTTCCCACACAAACCCGTACTTCACCATGTGGCGGTGCTGCAGGATCAGGGCTTCCTGTTTCAGTTGCTGCCAGGTTTTCGGCACGGGCAGGTGCGCCCTGGCGAGAAGGTCTTTGCGGTAGTACAGGAACCCGGAATCCTGGAAGAACGGCGCGCCGTACACCTTGCCCTGGTACGACGCGCCCGCGACAAGACCCGGCGCAAAGCGTTTGAAGAACGACTTCGGCAGATAATTGCTCAGTGGCAGCGCGAGGTGTTGCGCCGCAAACTGGCCCGGCCAGATCACGTCGCCGAGAAAGACGTCCGGGACCTTGGCGCCGCCGCTGATCTGCGTCGTCAGCACCGCGCGCGTCGTGTCCGTGTTCGTGGCGGACGGAATGATCTTGACCTTGATATTGGGATAGGCTTTCTCAAACTGGGCGACGAGCGTATTTTTCAGCCCGTTGCCGGAGATGTTGCCCGCCATCCACTCGATGGTGACCGGTTTGGACGGCGCTCGCTTCGCGACGGGTGCGGCTGCCGAAGGCCCCGGACCGCCACAAGCTGTCAGCGTGAGCATGCTGGCGGAGAGCACCGCCAGGACGGACAGTGTGGTTTTTTTCAACTTCATGACCTCCTCGTATGAATTCTGACGCCATTTTGCGCCCCTACGGCGTATCGCAGGTGAGCCGATCATTGTAAGTCAGTCCATAATGGCGGAGCGCTTGCCGATACCCTTGCCAGCGCTGCTTTCCTGCGATAGGATTTACCGGTAAGCCTGAAATCATGCCCTTTGCACGGCGCACTCTCAAGAACGGGTGAGTGGTCGGGTCAAACGCTGGCTGGATCTCGTTCGCCTTGGTTGTCCCATCGCACATCCTTTTCCGGGATCCTTCGAGGCGGGGTGCGCAAACGTTTTCATGCAACAGAAAAACAAACCGTTCGAGAACGACGGTGACTTGCTCGCGGGTTTCTGCCAACGTCGAACACTCCTCGGAGTGTCTGCGGCCGTGAGGGAAACGCGCGCTAACAACGAATGATAACGATTTCAAGAAAAATTATAAAATTTGATTTATTTTTCGAGTGGGTATCAAGCGGTTGCGACAACTTATGTTTTTCGTCGATAAAAGAGATTGTTCAAAAAGTGGGCAGGGTTGACCCACACAGTACAGTGGGACATGGGATCACCCAAATTTCGGCAGTCGCACGTTGGCGCCTGCTGTGCGGACTTGATCCTATGTCCTATAGGAAGCAGCCAGAAATGCGGACCGAGAGGACATGGGATAAGGTCCTCTTTGCAGGCGCAATGGTTCCACATGTAGTGTCCGAGGCTCTAATCGGACACTACATGCACTGTGACACGCTTGCCGGAATTAGGTTTATCCCATGTCCCTGAGCGTACGTTTTGGGTACGTGAGGGAGCATTTCTGGCGATGACGCGGCAATCCATCGTATAATTATTTACATTTTTAACAATATACAAAAATGTAACCAACGGTCAGACGGTCTCACAGACGGTCTCACAGACGGTCTCACAGACGGTCTCACGGCTGCCAGTCAGACGGTGTGCGCTGCCATTTGACAGTCGGGGTGAAAGAGTCGTTCCACGGCAGTCCGCTCGCCATCAGGGACACTGCGTAGACCTGTCCATCCTTTGCGGTGATGTACCCTGCGGCCGACCACTGCTCGGGTGTCGTGGTGACCCACAGGCGGTCCGTCCCGAGCACTCGGGCGATCGGCCGCTCCGCCGGCCTGTTCCAGGCGGCGCGCAGCAGCCGGGACACGCTTGCGGCGGTCATAAAGTTTTCAAGGCCGAGTCCAGACAGGTCGGGGAGCAGATCCGTCGTCCCCAGCGGTCCGGAATTCACTGTGCCGGCGGGGAGCGTGCGGGTTATCTGGGCGGCGACGACAAGCGGCACCTGCGGACTTGCTTCGGTGAGCGCAGCCTGTGTGACGCCAGTGGGGGAGGAGGACAACGATGCGACGCGCGAGGCGCTGGGAACCTTCCTG
This sequence comes from Bacillota bacterium, assembly GCA_021821225.1. Next base: position 3,449 of record JAKACR010000195.1, read on the forward strand.
ACAGACAACGGGCGAGGATGGTCAAGGCGAACGCCGAGCGATCGCATGTCGGCGGCAAACAATAGAGCGGCCTGTCGTCCGACCGCAAAAGTGGCGGTCGCCTGCGCAGAGCCGGAAGCTGCGGGGGATGCAGAGGGTGTGTTCGGGTTCGGCGATGCCGAGCGAACCGAATCAGGACGCGATGCAAAGGAGTTTGGGAAGTCCTCCCACGGCAGGCTTGCCGGCAATGGCGAAGGGCCGGCGCCTTCAGGGGTGTTCCCCGTGTATTCGAGCGTTCCGGAAATCGCGTGAACGCCAGCGGCGGATACACTGCGGGCGAGTGTCCGCAGGTCGGCCGCCTGCAGGAGCGGATTGTCCACTCCCGACAGGATAATGGCTCCGTGCAGTGTTCCGGAGGAAACCCGTCCCGTACTGTACACCGCAGTGGACAGCGGAATGCGCGTCTGATTGGCCAGGTACGTGAAGAGTCCGGGCAGGCGCGCCAGAAAGCCGGGATTCAGGCGGAGGTGCGCATTGTATGCGGCGACCGTCTGCCCGGTGCGCACATTGATGATCTGACCGCTCACCACGTCGTGCGCGGAGAGGCGATGTGGCAAAAGAGCGGCGAGCGGTGCGGGCGGCAAGGACCAGACGGGCGACAGGGCGGATTTTACGGCGGGGAAATGGGGCCAACTGGCAACCGCCACGGTCATCGCATTGTCGGGACCTGACGCTTGTTGGAAATACTGGTTGGTACGCAGCCCGTTGACCAGGATGGAAAACGCGATGAGATTCCCGTTTTGCGCCTGAGCGTAACCCGCAAAGTTCCATTGGTTCCCCAGATTGCCCGTCTTGAGCCACACGCGTCCGTCGGCTGGGGTGTAATCCATCTGGCCGCACATAAAACTGCACTGATTGGTCCGTCCAATATGAATCAGGGAATGCTCGAACGTGGGGAACCACGGTTGTCGATGGGCGTAACGCAGAAGATTGACCACTTGTTCCGCGCTTGTCTCGTCGAGCGGAGAAAGTCCGCTCCCGTCCACCTGGACGTAGCGGTCGGACAATCCCGCGCGCTGGATAAAGCGGCGCATCGCGGCGGAGGCGGCGCGGCTGGAACCGTTGCCTCCGTTTGCTGTGCCGAGCGTGCGAAACAGGTTCTCCGCCATGATATTGATGGAAAATGTGTTTTGAATTTGCAGATAAATGCTCAGATTGGGGGAGAGGTGCGTCAGGAGATTGCGCGATCCTGGCGAGAGGGCTCCAGTATCTGCGCTGTGTGCGAACTGTACGCCGTCTTTCTGAAGGAGGGTCTGGAACAAAGTGGCGGCCAACAGTGCGGGATCATGGAGAGAGAAAAAATTGTTGCTCTCGTCGCCGATCGGAAGCTGGCCTGTGACGAGGACCACATCGGTTCCTGGCAGGCGGGTGGCGGACAGCGTGTCGGCGGAAGTGGCGGAGACCGTTTGCGCGCGGTTCCTGATCTCAAGAAACGGCGGACCGGGATCGATGCTCGGATTGAGCGGATTGACGATGCAGACGGGCGACAGTCCGGGCCGTGCGGCGGGTTTGACGAGCAGGTTCAGTTGATCGCGCTCCGCTGTCAGCGATGAAATGTTGGGCGCCCAATTCCACGGCAGGTCGTCCCACGTCCAGCCGACGCCGTGCGGTGATCCGGCAAACGCGGTGCCTACCCCGATGACCCGGGAGGCGCTGTGAATCGACCGGCTGACGATCCTTGCCATGTTTTCGAGGTTGCGCGCTCCGTCCGCCTCCAGCCAAGGGTCGCCGCCTCCGACGAGATACAGAGTGGGCGGAACGCCGCTGGTTGCGCCGCTTGCGCGCACCTCGGTGCGGTAGCGGTAAGAAGGCCCCAGTGTGTGCAGTGCGGCGGCCGAGGTGAACAGTTTCATCAGGGAGGCGGGCGTTTCTCGCCAGTCGGCATGGATGGCGGCGAGCGACCGGTGTGTGGTCAGGTCGTACGCAGCGGCGGATATGGATGCGTGGCGCAGGGCAGGCGTGTCGATGATGTGGAGCCAGTCGGATTGCAGGGGCGTCTGCGGCGCGGGAGCGTCGGTCGCCAAAAGGTGGGCGGTTCGCATGCGCCGCACAGGGATGCGGGAAGCGTTTTGGTTTGCCGGCATGGCGGGCATTCCGGCAGACAGGACGGATATACCGACTGCAATCAGTAGCTTGTTGGCTATGTGGCGGTTCATGATAAGCTCCTCGAACGGATACGGT
>JAKACR010000196.1 GCA_021821225.1 Bacillota bacterium
GCGCTGCGGTAAAAGCGCTCAAAAATCCTGTCGAGATCCTCCGCGGGCACTCCATCGCCGCAATCCTCCACAACCGCGCGCAACAGCGACGCTGTCGCCGCCACCTCCACCCGGACGGGACCCACCGAGTATTTGAGCGCGTTATCGACCAGGTTCGACGCCGCATCCAGCAGGTCGTCAAAATTGCCGAACACAGTCGCGCCGGGAGCGACCATGGCGCACAGGGTGACGCGCGTGTCCGGCGACAGTCGCCGACGCAAGCGCGCCACCCATTCTTCGCAGGAAAAGGTTTCTCTGGTGTCGATGGCGTCCGTGCCGCCCGTGTTGTCGATGGTCGCCATCCGGAGCAGTTTGTCAATCTGATTTTCTAGTTGTGCGCTCTCGTCGGCGATCACCTTCAGAAAGTCGCGCATGTCTGCCGCGGCAAGCTGATCCCGCTGGTACAGCAGCGTCTCGGCATACCCGCGGATCAGACCGAGCGGTGTCCGCAATTCGTGGGAAACGTTGGCGAGCAGCTCGGAACGCAGGCGGGCGAGTTCCTGAAAACGGGCCATCTTGTCCGCGTCCGCCTCCATTTTCGCATACGCGAGCAGCACGGCCAATTCTTTCGCGATGATCGTGATGAGATCTTGGAGCTGAACGTGCCAGTTGGCGCCCTGGCCGCGCAGCACCATGACGCCCCAGACCGTGTCGCCGTGCGCCAGGGGATAGAGAGCGACTCCCTTCAAGCGGACACCGGGAAGCACACTGCCCATCTCCCCGCGATCTCCGCTGTAAAACGGTTCACGCGTCAGCATCACGCGCATGACCGCGCCTCCCGGGGCATTGAAAAACACGCGCGGGATCAGCCGGTGATCGCGCAGGAGCGACACGCTGCTCGCGCAGTACGGAGCGAGGCAATAGGTCCGGTCGTCGATCACTTCGAGTACCTCGACCGCGTCGATCGGGGTGAATTTGACGACCTGTGCCAAGATGCCCGTCACCACTTCCTTCACGCTCCCCGGCTTTACAGCGGCAAGCATCCAACCGCCCGCGATCACGAGCAGTTTGTCGCGCAGCAGTTTCTGTTCTTCGCGTAGGCGCGTCACCGTGCGGTCCCGCCAGAGAAAGAGGCTGACGATGGACACCGCACTAAACAGCCATGTCAGGAGCAGGGCGTCCGGCGCTTGCGCGCTGCCTTCGCTTTCTCTTAGGGCAAGCGTCTCCAATGCGGGGATTTGGCTGACCGTCGCCTTTCTCTGGCCGATGGCGCGTCCCGCCGCGCGGACGAGCGACGCGGCCAGAGGAATGTTGTGCGATCGCATCTGATGCGAGGCTTCCAGCAGACAGACCAGAGCGTACCGGGCGTCGCGAAGCTGCTCTTGCTCCTGTGACCACACGGAAATGCGCACAATGGTCACCCACGTCAGAAAACCGATGAAAAGAAGGAGAACGAACCGTTTTTTTCGGTCCGGTTTGCCGGAGGGAGACGCCGTTTTCATCACCGATAGCCAACTCCGCGCCAGAGACGCACGACCGTCCGGATTCCCGGAGGAGAAACATCGGATGGCCGCGCGCTTTTTTGGATTGCGTGTGCTGCCATACTGACAGAGAATCGGGTGCGGCGCAACTTTTGAGTATGCTCCACCTCTTGAACACGCTCTTTTATACGATTTTTATGTTGCGGGAATTCCTTTTACGGATTCGTTTACGCGCATTGGATTACAATCAGCGGCGATTGCCGGAATGACACGATTGCCGGAATGACAGGGCGCAAACCGGCGGGAAAGAGGGATACGGGACCATGACGGACGTCTACATGCTGGGGCTGATCGTCTTGACTTTTTTGTTTTCCTTCAGCCTGATGCACTACCTGAACAAACTCTGACGTCAAATGGGGGAATGGCACATGCAGAGCTGGATTCTTCTTTTTATTTCCATCGTCGTGATGGTGTATCTGGTCGTGGTCATAGTCCGTCCGGAAAAATTTTAGAACGACAAGGAGTTGAGCGCGTTTGTCACTGTCGACAATTCTGACGTGGCTGGTCGTGATAGGCGTATTTTTGCTGACGATCAAGCCCTTGGGCAACTACATGGCCAAGGTCTTCACGTTCCAGCCGACCATGCTGGACAAACCGTTCGGGTGGCTGGAAAATCTGATTTTCCGCACCATCGGCGTCTCGCGAGAGAGTAACATGAGCGCGCGGCAGTATGCGTTCGCCTTTTTGGGCACGAACCTGCTGTGGGCGGTTTTGGCGTACATCGCCCTGCGCATCCAGAACGTGCTGCCTTTCAACCCGATGCACTTCGGGTCCATCAATCCGTTTCTCGCCTTCAATACGGCGACAAGCTTCACCACCAACACAAACTGGCAGGCGTATTCAGGGGAAAATACGATGTCCTATTTTTCCCAATTCGCTGTGCTGTCCTACCTTCAATTCGTTACGCCCGCGGCGGGCGGCGCGGTCGGAATCGCCGTCGTGCGCGCACTGTCCGGACGGAAATTGGGGAATTTCTTTGTCGATCTCACTTTGGTGTGCACGCGGTTGCTCCTGCCGCTGTCGATCATCGTCACGATGATCCTGGTCGGCCAAGGGGTTCCGGAGACCCTAGCGCCGTACATGCACGTGCACACCCTCGCCGGGCAGACGCAGGTGATTCCGCGCGGGCCGATCGCGAGCTGGGAGGCGATCGAACACCTCGGCCAGAACGGCGGCGGCTACACCAACGCGAACAGCGCCAATCCGCTGGAGAATCCAAGCGCCCTGTCCAATATCGTCGAGACGATTTCGATGGGGCTTCTGCCTGTCGCCTTCTTCTACTTTTTCGGCGCCATGACGGGGAGACGCCGCCTGGCCTGGACGTTGACTGGCGTGGCCGGATCGATTTTCCTGATAATGCTCGCGATCCTTTATTTTCCTGAAATTGCTGGAAATCCGATTATCAACGCGCTCGGACTTGCCACGCACGGCAACATGGTGGGGAAAGAACTGCGGTTCGGCATGGGCGGCACATCCATCTTCGAGACATCGACCATGGCGTTCACAACCGGTTCGGTCGCGAGCGCGCACGACAGCTTTCTTCCCTTGTCTTCGCTGGCGTTTTTTATCGGCATGTTCCTGAACATGGTGTTTGGCGGCAAGGGAGTCGGGTTCCTCAACATGATCATGTTCGTGATCATCACCATCTTCCTGATGGGGCTGATGGTCGGGCGGACCCCTGAGTTTCTCGGCAAGAAGATCGAGACCAAAGAAGTCACTCTGGCCTCGGTCGCCTTTCTGTTGCATCCGCTGTTGATCCTGGTCGGAACCGCTATCGCCGTGCATTCGCCGGCCGGGCTGCAGGGCATGTACAATCCGGGGCCGCACGGACTGAGCGAAATCCTGTACGGGTTCTCCTCCGCCGCGGCGAACAACGGCTCTGCATTCGGTGGTCTTGGTGCGGCCCTGCCGTTTTACGAAGTGTTGCTTGGCATTGTGGTGGTGATCGGCCGGTACGCTTCGATCATGGCGATGCTGCTGCTCGGCCAGTCGCTGCTCAGCAAGAAGACAGTGCCGGAGAGTTCGGGAACCATGAGGACGGACACCGTGCTGTTCGGCGGCATCCTGTTCGGCTCGATCTTCGTGTTGAACGCGCTGACGTTTTTTCCGGTCATGGCCTTGGGCCCCATCGCGGAACAGTACCTGATGGCGGCCCACCACCTGTTCTGAAGACAGGGCCGGTGTCGTACTCTGTGTCCAGCGCGTTTTGCGACGGGGCACAAGTAACTTCAGAATGACAGAGGTGAAACAGGACGCATGGAAAAAAACAGCGACTCTCGGCCGGGATCCGGGTATAATCTGCAGGTACTGCGCGACACGTTTCGTAAATTGAACCCCACCGAGATGATTCACAATCCCGTCATGATGGTTGTTGAGATCGGGACGCTGGTGACCCTTTGGTTCACCATCACGGCGCCCGCGCCTGCCAGCCGGTTTTACGACGGACTGGTGACAGTGATCCTGTTTGTCACCATTTTGTTCGCCACGTTTGCTGAAGCGTACGCAGAAGCGCGCGGACGGGCGCAGGCGGATTTTCTGCGCCGGACGAAATCTTCGACAAAAGCCAGGATCCTGCGCGCCGACGGAGGCTTTGACATAGTGGATTCGTCCGAGTTGCGCAAGGGCGTGCGGTGCCTGGTCGAAGTAGGGGATATCGTTCCGGGAGACGGCGTGGTCGCGGAAGGCGTCGGGTCGGTCGATGAGTCGGCGATCACGGGCGAATCGGCTCCGGTCGTCAAGGCTGTGGAAGACAGCGTGACAGGCGGGACGAGGCTGATCTCCGACCGCCTCGTGATCGAGATCACGGTGGAGCCCGGCCAGTCGTTTCTCGATCGCATGATCGCGCTGGTGGAGGGCGCGAAACGCCAGAAGACACCCAATGAAATCGCGCTGTCGGCGCTGCTCGGCGTGTTGACGCTGATCTTTGTGCTGGTTGTGGTGACCCTGTCGCCCATTGCCAGGTTCTACGGGCCGCACGCGACGAATACAACGACGCTGGTGGCGCTGCTGGTGTGCCTGATCCCGACGACTATCGGCGCGCTGCTGTCCGCGATCGGCATCGCCGGCATGAACCGGGTCTCGCAGGTCAATGTCGTGGCCAAGAGCGGACGTTCCGTGGAAGCGGCGGGGGATATTGACACTATCATTCTCGACAAGACGGGGACCATCACGGTCGGCAACCGGATGGCGACAGAATTCTTTCCCGTGGCGGGCGTGCCCCTGGGGGAATTGGCCCATGCCGCGCTTTTGTCCTCGCTTGCCGACACGACGCCAGAAGGGCGTTCGGTGGTCGACTTGGCGCAAAAAACGCTTGGCCTGAAGGAACTGCCCACCGTGGACGGCGAACCCATCCCGTTTTCCGCCCACACGCGCATGAGCGGCATCGACCTGACGGACGGGCGCCAGATCCGCAAGGGAGCAGTCAGCGCGATTTGCAATCTGGTAGAAGACGCTCGGGAGGAAGTGGAGGGGTACGCTGAGCAGGTGGCCAGGCAGGGGGCAACGCCTCTGGCCTGTGCGACCGACGGTCGCGCGCTCGGCGTGATCTGTCTGCGCGACGTAGTGAAAGAGGGACTTCGCGAGCGGTTCCGCGAATTTCGTGAAATGGGCATTCGCACCGTCATGGCGACGGGGGACAACCGGATTACGGCCGCGGTCATCGCGGAAGAGGCGGGGGTCGACGATTTCATCGCCGAAGCGCGGCCGGAGGATAAGATTCTTCTGATCCGGCAGGAGCAGGCGGATGGCAAACTGGTGGCCATGACGGGCGACGGTACGAACGACGCGCCCGCGCTGGCGCAGGCCGATGTGGGGCTCGCCATGAACTCCGGCACGATGGCGGCCAAGGAAGCGGGCAACATGATTGATCTGGACTCCAATCCGACCAAATTGCTCGAAGTCATCATGGTCGGCAAACAATTGCTCATCACGCGTGGGGCTTTGACGACATTTTCGATCGCCAACGACGTGGCGAAGTACTTTGCGATCATCCCGGCGATGTTTGCCGCCGTACCGACGCTGCGCGTGCTGGAGGGGCTGAACATCATGGGATTGCGGACGCCGCACGGCGCGATTCTGTCGGCGCTGATCTTCAACGCGCTGATCATTCCGGCGCTGATCCCGTTCGCGATTCGCGGCGTC
>JAKACR010000197.1 GCA_021821225.1 Bacillota bacterium
CTCTCTCTTGGCTCGCCGTCTTTGGCGAGTCTTTTTTGTGCGACGGTAAACGATCAGCGGCCAGCCAAGAGAGATGCGGGAGGCGGCTCACATTTGAACGAATGAGGCGCATAGAATCGCCGGTTTTTGAACAACCTCTTTAAAGAGCCGATCGCACAGATGGAGTGAATGCGTCATGCGCCTCGCAGAATGTCTGAACCAGAGTGATTCCGTGAGTCTGCGGCGCATTGCGGAACACCATGGCATGGATTGCCCACTGTACAGCAAAAACGCCCTGTTGCAGGAGATTCTGTCGCGTCTGTGCAATCCGGAATACCTCGATGAACGGTATGCGGCAGGCGCAAGTCCGCTGCTCATGGCCGCATTGCAGGAAATCGCCCTGGACGGGCGCGACCGGTATGCGACCGAGGAGCTGATCGCGCTGCTTTCACGCGCGGTGCAGACGGTTCCGGTGAAAGACCGCACGATATCGCGCGAGACGGGCCATGCGACAGAGACTCGCAGCGCCTTGCGCAGACGGGGCGGCGCAAGGCGACGCAAGGAGCGCACAGGCGGCAAGGCAACGGCGAAAACGGACGGATGCGAGGAGAGTCCGCAGCACCCGGACGCGCTGGCGCAGGAGTTGTTGCACGTACTGGTGCGCGAAGGCGTCGTGTATCCGACAGGAAGCGATTCGCGCACTGTGTACGTCTGTCCGACCGACTTCTGGCACCGGTTGCACGAACTGGCGTCGCGCAAGATGAAAGCAACGGTGCAATCCTGCGCGCGCACACCAGTGGTCTACCGGCAGGACGGCCATGCAATCGCGCGGGACGCCGCGGCTTTTTTGCTCTTCACGATGCGGCATGACGTGCGGTTGACACAAGAGGGCGTCATCTTCCGCCGCCAACAAATCCAATTGCTGCAACTGTTCGAAGTGGCGGAAGAGGTCTTGCCACAGCCGATCGGCTGGCGTTTTGGCTTTGGCCGGCGGTTTCACGATTATCCGGATCGCCTGGCGCTGATCTACGACCACCTTTACGCAAATGGATGCGTCGTAGAAACGGCCGACGGCCGCCTGCGGGTGGACCAGGAGACGGCCGACGCCTATCTGCAGCTTCCCGAGGAAAACCGCGCGCAGCAGTTGTTTCGTTTCTGGCTCCGCACATACCGACACGCCATCCCCAATCTGCGCACCATCGTCGCCCGCAGCGCAGAACTGACCCGCCACACGTGGGTCTACGCCGATTCGCTGGCTGCCCTTTGGCTCGACCAGATTGAGCCGTACTACTACGAGACAAACGAGCAGCTTCTGATTGCGCGGATTCTCGGAATGCTTGTGCATCTGGGCATCCTGGCGCGCGGCGCGGCGGAAGACGGTGCTGTCGCGTACCGTCTCTCGCCTGAAGGCGCCATGTGGTGTCTGGGAAAGGGCGGCGACGAGGCGCTGCGCGAGCCTGCGCAAGAGCCCGCTTTGTCTGCGGCGGCGGTTGTGCAGTCGACATTCGAGGTACTTCTGCCCGCAGAAGCGGAGGCGACGATCGGACGCGACCTGCAGACGATGGCCGATCTCGTCCAGAGTGACCGCATGCGCGTCTACCGCCTGACGCGGGCCAGTGTGTACCGCGCGTTGAGCCGGGGATGGGAAGAGCAGCAGATGCTCGCGTTTCTGCGTGATATCTGCGTCAGCCCGGTGCCGGGCAATGTAGAGCAGACCATCGCGCAGTGGTGTTCGGCCTACGGCAGGGTGACGATGGGAAACTTCCTGCTTCTCACGCTGCGCGACCGGCAGACCGCCGAGGAAGTCCTGCAATACGCTCCTGTGGTGGACAGGCTGGTGCGGGAAGTCACGCCGACCGTGCTCGCGTTTGCGCCCGACGAAGCGCCGCAGCTTCAGTCTTTCCTCGAAAAAATGGGCTATCTCGTGCGGGTGGACCGCACCGCCGCAAGTGAGCGCCGTTCAGCGCCCGGAACACCCTGACCATTCCACAGAGTCGACCGCGCAGTCCCCGTTGGATCTCCTCCTCTCGAAATCGTGTGAAATTCTTCGCCACAGAAGGAAAGCCCGACAAGCATGGCGAATAGAAAAAGAACAATAGACCCATTGCTCATGGCTGTCACGATATCGGCAGGATTGATCCTCGAGGGGAGAACGATCATGCGAGACATGATTACGGCCGCGGACAAGAAACAGTTCATTCAGTGGTTTCTTGAGCATTATGAGCTGAAAAACCCTGAAGCGGAATGGCTCTTGCAATACCTGGCATCGAGTGAACAATTGCTGGCGAAAGTGCATTTCACCGATCATTTTCGCCATCTTCCGAAGGCCCTCCTGATGTCCACGACGTGCGTCCAAATGACTGCGTTCAAGTTTTACAAGAATAAACGGGTGACGTCGGACGTGGAGAAGGCTTTTCTGGACGTGCACAGCCATCCGGAGGAAGATATTTTTGTAACGCTCTACTTCCAGGATCGCAACACATGTCAGGAATACACGGCTGTGCTGGAAGGGGAGAGCGCGGAAGCGTTCCATCCGACCCCGACCGAGCTCCTGACAAGCCTTGAGGCCGAGATGTGGCTGGACCACGTGGAGCGGGAATTCCGCCTGAAGGCCGTGCGAACCGGAATTGACGAGGCGCTTGATCGCGGGGATCGGGAGACTTTTTTGCAGCTTGCCCGGCAGCTTGCAAACCTGTTGCGCGTTGATTGAACGATCTGTCCACGCACTTCTCTCAGACGCAAAGCGAAAGACGAAGGGAGATTCATCGGAACCTCTCTTCCCGATAGCCGCCGGCGCACCCCGCGCCAAGGGATCCGGCAAAAAAGGGGTTATATGGTAAGTTGATCCTTCAGAAAAAAGATTCGGCGAAACCGGGGATGTGGACTTCTTTGCCGCTGCCGGCAAGAGGGCTGCAGACCAGAGGGGTTGCACATTCGGAAGACTTTGTGTATGATGGGTTCACAAGTTCATAAATTCAGTGTTGTTCCAACCAGCACGCCGAATTCCGGGAGACCGGAAACGGGGGAACCAAGCAGTTGGGGTGCATCCGGCCATTGCGGTCGGTAGGGGATCTCTTAACCCGAACCCGTCAGCTAACCTCGCAGGCGAAAGGAGAGTGAGAGCCATGTTGGAGGCTGCCACGTATCGTTCCCTTTCCGTGACCTAGGCCCTGTCGCGGTTTTTTGCGTCCACAGATGCGAAAAATTCAATCAGGGAGAGGCGGGAAAAGCGAATGGTCACGGAGATTCGCCATGGTGTAAAACACGGAATGGCGTTGGAGACAGTCAGTTCTGAACACGGGATTGCGCCCGTGATCACCCATGAAATCACCATGTATCTAAGCACACTGGGAACCGATGAGGAACGCATCGCCGATATGACGGACGCCGCGGCGCAGGCGATGCTCGGTCTCTACGAATCGCAGGTTCCCTTTCATCCCTATGCGGTTCGGGAAGCGACACGCGGAGTCATTCACGGTCTGGTGTGCGCCGGGATGGACGTATCGTATGTCACGAGGCCAGCCGTCAAAGGGATCCGGGAAGCGCTTTTTGCCAGCGATTCGTTAAACCGCGAAACGGAGCACGCCATGTTTTCGGGAGTGCAGGACGCATTGCACGATCTTGGCCTGGAGCACGAAGAAGACGACAGGGCGCTTGAACTGCCGGATTTGTACGCCAACGAGATGATGGAATTCGGTCGACCGCTCATGTAACCGGATGCGAAGAATTTTCCCCGAGTGTGCTGAGAGACGGAATGAACTTGTGAACCCTGTTGAAAAGTTCGGTTTATTGCGTGGTCTTTTCCAGAAGGCGCCTGATGGCGCCTTCTTTTATGCCGGGGTTTATCGGCGGATTGGCCCGAGCCGTCACCGGGTGAACCCTTCGCCCATGACATCGTACACATCATTCAGAACGACGAACGCCTTGTCGTCCTCCTGTTCGACAAGCTGCTGCAAACGCACCACCTCATGTCTGCCTACCACGCAGTACAGGACACTTTTCGGCTGGCTCGTGTAACCGCCCTTAGCTTGCAAGAAGGTCGTTCCCCGCCCGAGATCCGCGTGAATCCGCTCTGCGATGGCCGCCGCCCGTTCGCTGATCACCATGGCGGCGCGCGATCGGGAAGCCCCCTCAATGACAAAATCGATGGCGCGACTCGACACAAACAGCGCGACAAGGGAGTACATGGCCACTTCTTTGCCGAGGATGGCCGTCACAAGCGAGATGACCACGACATCGGAGGCAAACATCAGCCTGCCCAGCGAATAGCCCCTATAACGGCGGGCGAGGCGCGCCAGGATGTCGACGCCGCCCGTGGTGCCGCCGCTGCGAAAGATGAGTCCAAGGCCCGTGCCGCAAATGACGCCGCCGTAGAGAGCGGCGAGCAGCCGATCATGAACGTGCTGGCCGATGTGGATGGTGAGGATCGTGAAAAGCGAGACGGCCGCCACCCCAAGAATGGTTTTCGCGATGAATTCATGGCCGAAAAACCGCCATCCGATCATGAGGATAGGGATATTGAACAGAAAAAACGACAATCCAGTAAGGATGTGGAGCTTGTAGTACAGCAGCAGAGAGAGTCCGATCAGTCCGCCTTCCGCGAGACCGTTTGCGGTGATGAAGGCGTTCAGTCCGACCGCGTACACGAGACTGCCAGCCACGATCATCGCGTATGGCACGATGCGTTTCAGAATCGCCACCCCTCCTGTCCGCCACGCTTTCATTATAACTGCTTCAGGCGCAATTCGCCCGCGCGGCCGATGAGCAGCCCCAGGATGACCAGCCCGCCATAGCCGAACAGTGGATAACCGATCGAGACAATGCGGGCAAAGCCAATCCGGCACGCGCCGAGCGCAAGGAGAAGCACGACGGCCGCCGCGACGGGAAACGGCAGCCGGAAAAGGGATTGTAATTCACGCGCGATCCCGTAAACATTGGCGAGCAGTGTCGAGTAGATTTCTCCCCACAGCACCAACATGAACCCGATGCGCAAAAAAGGCGGCAGAGACTGCGCAATCCTTCCGATCGGCACCTGGAATGCCAGCGCGGATGCGTTGGCGGTCAGGAGCATGTGCATGAGCAGCAGCATGAACCCGAGTCCCAGCGCTCCGAATGCGGCCCCGCTCCACAGTGTTCTCTTTCGTGCCGGAACGCGCCCGAGCGGAACCAGCACGGTCAGCGACAGTCCCACATTGAAGCCGGCGTACGTGATCGCAGCAGCCAGCGCGTGCAGCCAGACGGGCAGTCCGGCCGCGGAATGGGAGAGGACGGGCGTCGCGTGCTGTCCCCCAGCGATGATGAACGTGAGAGCGACAAATAGAATCAAAGATGGAACTATAAGGGAATTGGCGATCATGATGGCCCTCAGACCCGCCAGCACCGTCACGCCCGTGATGACGACAGACAGCGCCGCTCCCGCCAAGAAAGGCAGGCCGGTTTGTTCCTGCAACAAGGCGCCGCTGCCCGCCACCATGGCGATGGTGACGCCGATCAGCATGAATATGAGCAGGATGTTCACGGCGCGGCTCAACGTCTGCCCGAGCAGGGAAGCGGCCACAGCGCCGAACGTGCCATTTCCCGGCCACCGCCCGAGCGACATGATGAATCCTCCGAGCAGGATGAAAAGAGCGGTCGTCACGGCGATTCCGAACAACGC
>JAKACR010000198.1 GCA_021821225.1 Bacillota bacterium
TCTGCTCGCGCTCTCCGGGCGTCCGGACGCTTTGCCCGGAGAGCAACCGCACATGCGCACGATCGCCACATACCTGGGCAGCCATTTTCTCAATCAGCCCGTCTCTGTCCTGACACAGGCGGGTCGCGTATACGGCACACTGTTTGCGGTCGCTCACGACGAGATCACGCTGGTCGATGCTAATCAGCGGCAACAGCGGCTCCCGCTTTCCTCCATATTGTCCATCGGCCCCCGATCCTGAGCGCCGCACACGACGCGCACACTGCGTTTTCGCACCGTCACGTCTGCATCACTGATTTCGCAGCGCATACATGTCCAGCAGGGCGCGCGCTGCGGCGCTCAGATAACGATCTCTCCGATGGGCGAATACCAGTGTGCGCCGCGGTCGTCCGGCAATCGGCAAATAGACGGTCTCCGGCGTCAGTCCTGTGACGGTTTTGCGAACCATGGCTGGCACCACCGTCACGCCGAGACCGTGCGCGGAGAGCGCCTGCGCGGTTTCCACGCTGCTTGTCTCATACGCCATGAGCGGCGAAAATCCACTCTCCGCGCACAGCGCAAGGACCGTGCCGCGAAAGCCGAACCCCCGTTTAAGCAGGATAAAAGGAGCCTGCGCAAAATCCGCAAGATTGACCGGTCGTCCTTTGTCTCCCTCCGTCCGGCACACTTCGCGCATCCTGCCATCCATCCAGCGGGCGGGTTCGCGCGGCGCAGCCAGGAATAGTTCCTCCGTCAGCATATGCCGCGCGGCAAGTCTGTCATCCTCCACCGGAAGCGCCAGCACAGACAGATCCGTCAGTCCCCGCGCCGTCATATCCTGCAGCACATCCGTCGTATCCTCCACAAGGCGCACCCGGACAGTCGGATGCTCTTCGCGAAACGCGCGCAACAGCGGCGGCAGCACATGTCCGCCCGTGATGGCCGGCGCACCGATCACAAGCTCTTGGCCGATCCCTTCGCTCCGTTCGCGCATCTCGCGCAGCAGATCGTCATGCAGGCGCAGGATTTGTTCCGCCTGTTCGAGAAAGTGAATCCCGTCCGGCGTCGCCTGCGTGCCGCCGTGGCCGCGAAAAAACAGTGCGACGCCCGCCTCACTCTCCAACCGGGCAATCTGCTGACTCAACGAAGGCTGCGCAATGTGCAGCGCCTCGGCCGCCCGTGTGAAGCTCCCCTGTCGGTGCAGTGCCAGCGCGTACTGCAAAAGGCGAAGTTCCATGCGACGACCTCCCGTGCAGTCCATTGATTTTCGCAGATTCGCAGAGATTCCCAAACAGGATACCCGCAGGGATTTCCATAGATATTATCTATATTCTTTATTGAATATATACGATGGACGAATGGCCGACAATCAAGTAGGATCAGGGTAGAAAACATTCAAAAGGACATGGGATAGACCAAAATTCGGCAGACGCTGCTATCCTATGTCCGCGAGGAGGCCGCACATGGCGAAAGGCAAGACACTGTTTGAAAAGATTTGGCAGGCGCACACCGTGCGCGAGCAGGAAGGCGAGCCCACCCTGCTGTACATCGACCTGCACCTGATCCACGAGGTGACATCGCCGCAGGCGTTTGAAGGACTGCGCATGAGCGGGCGCAAAGTGCGCCGCCCCGATCTCACGTTCGCCACGGTTGACCACAACATTCCCACGACCGACCGGTCCCTGCCGATCGCGGATCCGATCGCCCGGCAGCAGATCGACACACTGCGCGCCAATTGCCGCGAAACCGACATTCCGTTCGCGGACATCGACAGCCGGGACCAGGGCATCGTGCACGTCATCGGTCCTGAGCTTGGCCTCACCCTTCCCGGCAAGACCATCGTCTGCGGCGACAGCCATACGTCGACACACGGCGCTTTCGGCGCGCTCGCCTTTGGCATCGGCACGAGCGAAGTGGAACACGTCCTCGCGACGCAATGCCTGCAGCAATCGAGGCCCAAGACGATGGAAGTGTTCGTTGCGGGACGACTGCCGCACGGCCTAGAGGCAAAAGATTTAATTCTCGGACTGATCGCCAGATACGGAACGGATTTTGGCACAGGGTACGTGTTGGAATACCGCGGTCCGGCGATTTCCGCGCTCTCCATGGAACAGCGCATGACGGTCTGCAATATGTCGATTGAGGCAGGCGCCCGCGCCGGACTGATCGCGCCGGACGACACGACGTTCGCCTATCTGCGCGGCAGGCGGTATTCGCCAAAAGACGACGACTTCGCCGCATGGGAAAGGCGCTGGCGCGCGCTTGCCACAGACGCGGACGCGACGTTTGACGCGCGCGTCGAATTTGACGCGGGCACACTTGTCCCACAGGTCACATGGGGCACAAGCCCCGGCATGGGAACGGACGTCACGGGTCGCGTGCCCCGTCCGGAGGATTTCGCCGATCCTGTGCAGCGCCGCAGTACAGAATTGGCGCTGGAGTACATGGGCCTCACACCCGGTACGCCGATCCAGGACATCCGCATCGACCGCGTGTTCATCGGCTCCTGCACCAACGGCCGCATCCAGGACCTGCGCGCGGCGGCGGCAATCGTGAACGGCAGGCGCGTGGCGCCGCACGTGCAGGCGATGGTAGTCCCCGGATCCCATCAGGTCAAACAGCAGGCCGAAGCAGAGGGACTGCATGAAGTGTTCCTCGCCGCCGGCTTTGAATGGCGCGAACCGGGCTGCAGCATGTGTCTCGCCATGAATCCGGACGTTCTGGAGCCCGGCGAGCGTTGCGCCTCCACCTCCAACCGCAATTTTGAAGGCAGGCAGGGACGCGGCGGCCGGACGCATCTCGTCAGTCCCGCCATGGCGGCGGCGGCGGCAATTGCCGGCCACTTCGTCGATGTCCGCGCCCTGTCCGCAATGTGATGGCGGCTTGCAAAAGACATTTTCAAGATTGGAGTTGACCAGACTGCATGGAGCCATTTCGCACACACACAGGCATCGTCGCACCGATCAACCGCGCCAATATCGACACGGACGCCATCATCCCGAAACAGTTCCTCAAGCGCGTCGAGCGCTCCGGATTCGGCCAGTTCCTGTTTTATGACTGGCGCTTTACGCCGGACGGGGCCGTCAACCCCGATTTCATCCTCGCCAAGGAACCGTACAGCCGGGCGACCGTGCTTGTCGCAGGCCAGAACTTCGGTTGCGGTTCATCGCGCGAGCACGCGCCGTGGGCTCTGCTGGACTACGGGTTCCGCGCGGTGATCGCACCGTCGTTCGCCGACATCTTCTTCAACAATTGCTTTAAAAACGGCATCCTTCCCGTCGTCCTGCCGGACGATCAGGTGCGCGCGCTGCTGCAAAAATCGGAGGCGCAGCCGGGCCACGAGGTTACCATCGACCTCGAACGCCAGGTCGTAATCCAGGACGGCGGCGCAGAATGGCCGTTTGCCGTCGATGCGTACCGCAAGCACTGCCTGTTGAACGGCCTGGACGACATCGGAGTGACCCTGCAGCACGCCGGCGCCATCGCGGATTACGAACAGAACGCCCTGTTTGCCGTTCCCATCCGCTGAACAAAGGAGTGCGCGGACAGCTACACGCCACTCGGACCGATCATCACGGCCGCTTGGAAAGATGAGAAATTTAACATAATATACGATTATTGTGTAAGGGTGCAGTCGGCAAACGCAGGAGGCGCGCGTATGACCCCGTTGTACATTACCGTGATCACGGCCCCGCCTCCTGACAGCGCCTGCTGGTGCGTTGTCACGCTTGTACATGGCGCGTTTGAATACTCCGGCCGCTACAATGCGTTCATTCGCACCCTGGCCGAGCATGGCGTCGCAACGGTGAGCGGCGATCTGCCAGGACACGGGCGTTCACCGGGGCGGCGCGGCGATATCGAACACTTTGACCGATATGTGGATACCGTGCAATATTTCCTGCAGATAGGGAAACAGACGTTTGGCGACCATCTGCCGCGCGTGCTGCTCGGACACTCGATGGGCGGGCTGATCAGTGTGCTGACAGCGGCGCGCCAAGCGCGGCAGAACGCACCGAAGGCCGTACCCGTCGCCTTGCAAGAGAAACCGGCGACATCTCACCGAACACATCCGACTGTCGCGACAGGGCATGTCGCTTGGCAAGCAGGCATTGCAGCGGCGCCCCCGAAACACCCGGTCGACGCCGTGCCGACAGTGGATGGCTTGGTTCTCACCTCGCCTGCGTTCGCAACGGCCATTGACATTTCCCCCGCAAGACTCTGGTTCGCCAGAGTCCTCCTGCCGCTTGCTCCCCGTCTGTATCAGCCAAACCAGGTCCAATCCGAACGTCTCACACGCAATCAGGCGGTCATTGCTGCGCACCGCGACGATCGCCTGATTGCGCGGCGGATTACGTTGCGTTGGTATTTTGCCTTCCGGCAGGCAATGGAGCACTCACTTTCCGCCGCCGCCGCGATCACCATTCCGACGGCGGTGCTTCAGGCCGGAACCGACCTCATCGTCGATCGCGCCGCCACAAGGGCCTGGTATGAACGGTTGACCAGTCCTTCCAAGACCTACCGCGAATACCCCGGTCTATACCATGAGCTGCTCAACGAACCAGAGGCGGACGAAGTGCTCCAGGACATCATCGGGTGGCTGCGCTCCACCTTTCCCGGCGGCTGGTCCCGCCTGCCGTACAGTCCCCCCATTTCGTGAGACGCCCGCATGTCGCCCCCGTCTGCGCAGCGCGCATGATGACCCGCACCATCTGCGCACAATGGGCATATGTCGATGGTAGTCGCCAATAAGGCTCTCTCATCGACAAGGAGGTGTGTTCTATCATGGGCTCCCCTTCGCCCGGAAGACTGCTCGTGGCAAGCGGTATCGGCATCCTGTTCGATTCGATGGATGTGGGACTGCTCGGCTTTGTCATTGCGGCCCTTTTCACCGTATGGCACATTACAGCGCAAGAAGCCGGTCTGCTTAGCAGCGTGACGCTCCTGGGGATGGCCATCGGCTCTGCACTCGCTGGACTGTTGGCCGACCGCCACGGGCGCAAGCGCGCATTCCTCGTCACCATCCTGCTCTACTCTGTCGCCAGTGGCATCAGCGCATTTGCCACCACAATCGGCTTTTTGCTCGTCATGCGTTTTCTCACGGGACTCGGGCTCGGCGGTGAACTGCCCGTCGCAACCGCATTTGTCCTTGAATCGTCCCCGGCGGAGGTGCGCGGGAAGCGAACCGTCATCCTGGAGAGCTTCTGGGCCCTGGGAGGCATCGTAGCCGCGCTCGTCGGTTTTCTCATCATTCCGTCATTCACCTGGCGCGCCGCGTTCGGCATCACGGTCCTGCCGGCGCTCTACGCACTATATCTCCGGCGCACACTGCCGGAGACATCCGCGTTTCGCAAGCTGGCGCGCACCTTTTCCTTCCGGCAAAATGCGGCCCGTCTGTGGAAAAATGACCTGCGACGCCGCACGGGTGTGCTGTGGACGATCTGGTTCTGCGCCAATTTCGCGTATTACGGCATGTTTCTCTGGCTGCCGAGTGTGCTGGTCCTGAAAGGGTTCTCGCTCATTCACAGCTTCGGCTACGTGCTGATCATGGCCATCGCACAAATCCCCGGCTATCTGAGCGCGGCGTGGCTGGTGGAACACTGGGGCCGCAAATGGACACTGATCGCCTACTCA
>JAKACR010000199.1 GCA_021821225.1 Bacillota bacterium
TGAAGATGTCCGGCAGGCACTCTACGCCAGCAAGATCTGCTCTTACGCGCAGGGCTTCGCGCAGATGCGGCTCGCTTCGGAAGAGTTTGACTGGAATCTACGGTATGGCGCCATCTCCATGATCTTCCGCGGTGGCTGCATCATCCGGGCGCAGTTCCTGCACCGCATCAAAGAGGCGTACGATCGCGATCCGCAACTGAAAAACCTGTTGCTTGACGACTATTTCCGCGATGTGGTCGAGCGCTACCAGGGAGCGTGGCGCAGGGTTGTGGCGACGGCCGTGCAGGCGGGCATCCCGGTTCCCGGGATGTCGGCTGGCCTCGCGTATTACGACAGCTACCGCACAGAGCGCCTCCCCGCCAATCTGTTGCAGGCCCAGCGGGACTATTTTGGCGCCCACACGTTCGAGCGCGTCGATAAGGAAGGCGTCTTTCACTTCGAGTGGATGAAGTAAGGCGCGTGGTGCGGCCGCACCACCAACGAAGGATGAAAATTTGCTGGACTGTCGTTCTGCCCTGTCCCCGGCGAGTTCCGCACCATGGACAAGGTTTGCCGGGGCTTCGTCATCCCCTTTGCTCGTCGCGAGTTCCGCGAAGCGGTGTTTGAGCAGGAGCAAAAGGGATGACGAAGCCTGGCAGAGTAATCGCATTATCCGGAGGTGAACGGCATGGCGCCGGGGCGAGAGCCGTTTCCGCCTTACGCCATCTCGCTGAATGTGGCAGGTATACCCGTTTTGCTCGTGGGCGGCGGCGCCGTGGCAGAGCGCAAGGCGCTCGCACTGCGCGCGTCCGGAGTCTTGCTGACGGTCGTCAGCCCTACTCTGACGCCGCTTCTGCGCGAATGGGCGCAACGGGAGGAGTTGACGCACATTCCCCGTCCGTATGAGAATGGGGATGTCGTGCGCACGGGCGCGAGACTGGTGTTTGCCGCGACTTCAAGCGCCACGGTCAACAGCGCCGTCGCACGGGAGGCGATGCGCCGGCGCGTGTGGGTGAATGTCGCTTCCAGGTCCGGCGACGAAAGCCAGCCCGGCAGTTTTGCGGTGCCTGCGGTCGTCAGGCGGGACCCGCTGCGCATCGCCGTCAGTACGGGCGGTGCGAGTCCGCTCTTGGCTCGCCTGGTGCGCGAGTGGCTGGATGAGCGGTTGGCGCCGGAATTGGCCGGTTTGGCGCGCTGGATGCGCGCCGTGCGGCGCCGACAGGGTGACGGCGATGAACAGGTGACGGCCGAACAGATTACCGTCGAACAGGTGGCCGCCGCCGCACAAAGCTGGTTGCGCGGCGATGATGGCCCGCTGCGCCTGCTGCACGGCCGGCTGGAAGCGGCGGACGGCGGCGCGGCGGGCGCTTTGCCTGCCGCGCCGCCACTGTCCGGCGAGAGACATGGCACAGACGACGGGGAGGTTCTGACATGAAACGATGGGTGGTACTCGCGTTGACCGGTGCGATGGCGAGCGTAGCCTTGGCGGGGGGAGCCGTGCTGATCGTCGACGGCATTGCGAAGCGGTACGCTGCGGCGGCCTCCTCTTCATTGCCGGCGCTGCCTCCGGGTGAAGAGTGGCTTGCGTTTGCCGATTCGTACGGGTTTCGGATTCAGGTGGCGCTTCCGTCCAAGACATGGATTGTGACCGATGGCGCCGCCGGTGCGGCTTCAAAATCGCTGGCGCAGGCGCCGCAGATTTTGATCAGCAATGCAAATCCGGCAGATGCGTTCACATTTTTGACAGGTGTGGCGCGAAATACCGCTCCGGGCAGCGGACTCGGCATCCTGAGCGCCCAGACACAGCGGGCGGGCATCCAGTGGACCGTCGCATCCCGCAGGGCGTTGCGGCTGTGGGGCGGCACGACGCAGGTTGTGGCCGACGGATACCAGGCGGGACAACTGGTTCGTCAGGAGATTTTGACATACAAGAAGGTGCGCGGCGCATACTACTTTGTGGAAGGCACTGCAAATCGCATTAACTCTGCATTTTCCTCATTCTACACCAAACTGGAAAACGGATTTTCGCTCGGGGACATGGGATAATTCCAATTCCTGCAGGCGCATAAGGGTGTATATAGCGTTTGACTGATGCCTCAAACGCTATATCTGGAGTGACTGCGCCTGCTCTGCGGACTTTATCCCATGTCCCCTAGGGTGAGCGTTGCGGTCGTCGTTCAATCCACGCGGTCGTTGGCGCACGCCGCTTCGAGCAGCGCCGAGAGTTCCTCCGGAGGCGTGGGCGGACTGAGCAGGAAACCTTGGATCCGGTCGCAGCCACGCGCCTTGAGAAAGGCGAACTGCTCCTCGTTTTCCACGCCCTCAGCCACAACTTTCAGGTGCAGGCTGTGAGCCAGCAGGATGGTCGCCTCGATGACCGCCGCATGGTCCTGTTTTTCCGTGGCGTCGCGCACAAATGACTGGTCGATCTTCAGGGTGTCGACCGGATAGCGAGTCAGGTAGGTGAGCGACGAGTAGCCGACGCCAAAATCGTCGAGTGAGATGTGTACGCCCATGGCGCGCAGCGCGCGCAGCGCCCCGATTACGTGTTCTTCATTTTTCATCACCGTGCTCTCCGTGATTTCCAGTTCCAGCAGAACGGTCGGTAGCCCTGTTTCGTCAAGTGTTTGACGCACCAACTCGACAAAATCGGGCTGGTTGATCTGTTGCGCAGACACGTTCACGGCCACGCGCGGGGATGTGGCATACGTCCGCCTCCAGCGTTCGGCTTGGCGACAGGCTTGGCGCAGGGTCCATTCTCCCACGCTGATGATCAGGCCGGTCTGTTCCATGAGGGGGATGAATTCTTCCGGCGACACAAAGCCCATTGTGGGGTGGCGCCAGCGCAGCAGGGCCTCGACGCTGTCCATCACGCCGTTTTCCACGTTGATCTGCGACTGGAAGAAAATCTGCAGTTCTCCCCGCTTGATGGCTCCCCGCATGTCTCCTTCCAGTACGAGTCGCTTCACCGCGTGTTCGCTCATGGATACCGAATAGTGCGCCGCTCGGTTTTTCCCCTGTTCCTTGGCGACGTACATGGCCGTATCGGCGTACTTGACTAGCAGGGCGGCATCCGCTCCGTCATCCGGGTACAGGCTGTAGCCGAGGCTCGCCGTGATGTAGAAGTTGTGCTGCGCGACGTGAACGGGCGCGAAAAGGGCGTCGAGGAACGCCTTCGCGCGTTTCTCGACGCCTTCGGCACTTCTGACGCGCGGCAGGAGCACGGTGAATTCATCCCCGCCCCAGCGGGCGATCACTTCGCCCGCGATGGTGCATCTGTGCAGCCGTCTGGCAATTTCGCGCAGGATCGCGTCGCCCACAGGATGGCCCAGCGAGTCGTTGATGCGCTTGAATTCATCGAGGTCAATGAACATCACGGCGGTCATCCCGCCGTTTGCGGCGGCCTCCGCCAGAGCGGATTCGAGCAGGTTGTCGAACATGACGCGATTGGGCAGATGGGTGAGGTTGTCGTGGTATGCCTGGAATTGCAGTTGGGATGCCAATTGTCGTTCTTCTGTGACGTCGCGCGCAATGTAGGAGAAGTAGCGTACGGTGCCGTTCTGTGCCTTGTGCGCCTGAACGGACCCGGTGACGGGGATGATGGCGCCCGATCGGGAGCGGAGTTCCGCCTCTCCGTGCCACGTGCCTCGGCTGGAGGCAATCGGGAGGATGTCCGATGCGCGGATGAGGGATTCCTGTGTCATGAAGGACGACACCGTGGAGTGGACCACATCCTCCTCGGGCGGTATGCCGAGCAATCGGCGTCCGGCGGTGTTCAGGTAGATCAAGCGTCCCGTGGCGTCGGATGTGGCGACAAGCGATTGCGACGCCTCGACGATCTCGCTGAGGCGCTGCGCCTTGAACTGCAATTGCAGATTGTCCGTGATGTCCTGGACCGTGCCCACAATTTCGTTCGACCCGCACGATTCGATGCAGATCAGGACGCCGTTGGCGCGCACGTACCGCTCATTGCCGTCGGGACGGATGATGCGGTATTCCAGACTGTAGGCGCTCCTGCTCTGGCTGGATTCCGCAACGGCCTCCAGCAGCGGCAACCGGTCATCAGGATGCACATAGGACAGCAGTTTGTCGAACGTGTCGAGGTCGGCCTCGCTTTTCAAGCCGAAGATCCTGAGCGCCTCGGGGGAACAGTGTGTGGCCTGCGTGTTGAGATCCCGGTTCCAGGTGCCAAGATGGGCCGTGCGGTTAACTGCCGTAAGAACGCTTTCGCTTCTTTGCAGCGCGACCGCGGCGTTCTTTCGCTCGCTGATATTTTTTATCACGGTGTACACGCCGGTGACCCGGTTGTCCGCAATGATCGGAATGTGCGTGATGTGCACAAAGGTGCCGCCGCCGCCGTTGTCTTTCCGGATGACCGATTCATACGCCTGCGGCTGTCCCTGCGCCACGCGGATCAGGGCCTGCCCTTCGGCGGGGCGCTCATCCTGCGGGATATACTCCGCCAGGCTGTGCCCGATCAGGTCGTCCCGGGACTGGTCGAAGAGCGCCTCGCAGGCGATGTTGCCTGTCAGGAAGCGCCCCTGCAAATCGAGTTCAAACACGGCGTCCGGGTTGTGGTCGAACAAGGAGCGATAGCGCTGGCCGCGCTTCAGCAATTCGTCGGCATGCGCGGCAAAACGCTGTTCGGCGGACCCGCTGATGAGCGCGAGAATCCCCAGCGCGAGGATGCCAGACAGCACTTCCAGTCGAAGCAACCACACGCCGGGGAAGGGTTTCCCCAAAAGGTGGTGTGTGGCCGCCGCCGATGCGGTGATCGCGGCAGATACCGTCAGTCCGAAATGGGCTTCCGCCATGGCGCCGCCAAACAGCAACGCTGCCCCCACCTTCCACCATTCGTGTCCGGCGGGCAAGTGGGAACGGCGCAGGGCGATCAGCCAGAACGCCGTATACATCATTGCGAGTGAGAAGAGGTAGGCGTGCAGGGCGCTGTTGCGGTTTGTCATGAGCAAGTGCACGGTTGGATTGTCCATCGACAGCAGGGTGATTTGTTGCATCAGGAAAAGGAGGCCGTCCAGCCACAGTGTGGTGGCCAACAACCGGACAGTCCGGACAGACGGACCGGACATCCACAGGACGGGAGGGAAGGCGCCGCCGATGGCAAGCAGAAGTGCCCACAGCATGACGGACCAGTGGGGATGAATATGGATGGCGGTCCCTGCGGTTCCCGCCGCGAACGGATGGTAGACGTGCGCAGCATAGCCGATCGCGTCCAGCAACCAGATACCAGTGCCGAGAATGAGGGCGCCGCCCGTCCGCCATGCGAACTTTCTGGATGGACTGCGGGCGATGTGATCCAGAAAATGGATCATCATATAAGCCGTCACAACCGATGCCGCTGTCGCAAAGATGACAAAACCGAGGGTGTGACGGTAAGCAAGTTCGTGCATGGTATAGCCTTTCCGTTTATAGGATGTAATTTTTATGAATGCAATGCGGCCGAGACACCTTTCATCTTACGGAAGCGGGAAAGATGGGTCAAGCGATCGGCATTACAGTGAATGTAATGAAATTGAGATTGAATGTTGACAGCAGCGTTACATCGTATCTATAGTAGATATGGACTATAGGATCGTAGTCTGTTCTAACTAATC
>JAKACR010000009.1 GCA_021821225.1 Bacillota bacterium
GGCACCACGATGAATTGAAGAAGTCCTCTGTTCCCGTGCCGTGCAGGGACCCGGGCCAAGATTCGCCGTCGATCGTCCACATGTCGTCGCCCTCGCCGTACCACATGGGGCCTGGGTTGTCGACATAGTAATGAATCCCCGCGAAATGGCCGCGCCCCTCGATCTCGGCGAACAGGTGGTTGTGTTCATCGCTGCGGTTCTTCGGTGTCGGCCCGAGCACCGACCATTCGTTCTCCGCGCCTCCCTGTGGGACCGTGATCTGGCGGTTCCACCAGGCGTGGAAGCGTCCTTGGCGCTCGTCGATCTGCGGGTGGATCTCGTAGTCGACGTAGTAATAGAGGCTGACGATCGGCAGATCGGACTGGTTTTCCAGGGTGATTCGGGCGCCGTCCCCGAACGGCATGGGCCAATAACTGTTTAGCGCCCTGCCGTGTTCTGGAGCGGCTGCCATGGGCAGCGACAGGAAGGGATATGCTTCGCCCCAGCCTTGCCCGAAGAAGTCGCCGAGCGGGCATTCCACGCTGGAATGTTCTTCACCGTCCCAGTACATCCGCAACACAGCGTTGCGACGGATCATAGGGTCGTCGCAGCGCAACGTGAGCCAAATGTGCTTGACCATCCCGGATTCAGGGATGTCTGCGAGTGTAACCGTTTCCCCGGAAGGTGCGACGACATAGTCGGCATTGCCTCCCGTTTGGTCATAACTCGACACGCGCTTGTTTCGCAAGTCCTGAATCTGTACGATACTGCTCAGGAAATCGAACAATTGTCATCACCCGTCCACTCTGATTCGGAGTCCCGCATGTTAGGTGCATCCGGGATCAGCACGTATTTCCAAGGGGATTTTATCACATGTTCCCTTGGATGGTTAGCCTTTCTCCGCCTTTTCCACGCTCATCAGCCCGATCACAGGGATCTTGCGGAGTCGCCCCTCCACGAGCAAACCAACGGACTGTTCCCGGGAATCCAAACCTTGCGCGGTTCCTGTCCAGACTTGCGCGCGCCCGTTTTTTTGCATGACACTGCGGATGCGCACCGCAAATCCTTCCTCATTCGCCGCCGCCAATAATTCCCCCGCTTCTTGCAGTACGAATTCGTCCAAGAACGGATGCGCGGCCTCGTCCGGTTCACCGTTTTGTCCACCGTCTTTTGTCCCAGTCTCCCTCTCCATCATCATCGCCCGGTGTTCTGGCAAGATGATCCGCATTGCTGCGAAAACATT
This sequence comes from Bacillota bacterium, assembly GCA_021821225.1. Next base: position 1,223 of record JAKACR010000009.1, read on the forward strand.
CTCCCCCCGCTGGATTTGCGTCATGCCCAATGCCCTCCGATTTTCCGGCTGCGATCCAACAGTTGCCCGGCCTGCGTGAGGCTGGATGCGCGAAAGATGGCTGTCCCACCCGATGTGTTTTCTACCAAATGAGGGTAATATGGAACTGACGCAAGAGGGAATCCTTTGAAATGAGGGGAAGCCCCTCAACTAGCGACTGGGCCGCCAGCACCCGATCGAACGGGTCACGGTGCTCTGTGTCAAAGGAGCCTGCCCTAATGGCGTGTTCGGAGTTCATGGCCAGTTCCACCGCCCGCAGAACACGCAAGTGTCGATGGTAGCCGTCGATCACCGAGCGTGCTTCCGGAAGCCGTCCCAATTGATATTTGATCGCGATTTCCCAGGCTGTAGCACTGGACACGACTACGGTGTTTTGAGGATCCTCAATGACCTCGACTGCGATCGGTGACAGTTTCCCGGGTTCGACCAGCGCCCACAGGAGTGCATGGGTGTCCAGCAACACACTTATTGCCACCGATCCAGCTCCTCCTGGGGAAGAGGATCAAAAAACGTTTCGGAAATCTTGCCGGGGACAAAACCCAAAGGACGCTTGTCGGCCTGTTCGATGGGCACCAGTTTCGCATAGGGCCGGCCATCTTTCGCCAAAATGATTTCTTCCCCCCCGCGCACCTGATCGAGGATTTTGGAGAGATGCGTTTTGGCTTCGTGAACATTAATGATGCGTGTCACAGGAACGCCTCCGTAAACTAAGTCTTATTAGCTTAGTTTACATGCTGTCTGTCGTTTTGGCAATCATTGTAGGGATCTTCTTGACTTGGTAGGGGACATGCCGCATACGAGTCAAATGAACCGCAATTTGAGGAGCCAATCAGCGTGAGTTACTCTGCGCCTGGGGCCATGGTTGAACCAAATTGTCACTGCCAACCCGAACTGCAAAAGAACTGTGTTCGTTTTTTGCTTGACTGATGGTGCAAAATTGGTGCAAAAAATCTGCAGAAGAGATCCGAAAACGTGATAGCAGGAACGTAGCAAGCACGGAAAATCCTTATTTCATAAGGCTTTTCACGACTGCGTTAGAAGGCGAAATACGGAGGGATGCCACCGCAGACGGCGCATGTGGAGTGCTGTGTGTCGGTTCGTCAGAAACTCCTGACTTGGCGATAAAGTTTACCAACCTCCTGATATGGGATAAAATCCACTGAACAGCGGTGTTGGGGTGGAGGGGAAATTTCGTGCGACGGATCTATCTTGATTATAATGCCAGTACGCCGATCGCTCTTGAGGTGTGCGCGGCCATGCCCCCTTTTTTGACGCGGGATTACGGGAATCCTTCAAGCGGGCATTGGGCGGGGGAACCTGCCAGACAGGCGGTTGAAGCGGCAAGGCGGCAGGTCGCGACCTTATTGCGCTGTAAAAATGACGAGATCATTTTCACCAGCGGCGGCACGGAAGCCAACAATCACGCTTTAAAAGGCGTTTTCTTTGCGCTGGGGCAAAAGGGCAACCACATCATCACCACACAGGTTGAACACCCTGCCATTGTGAATCCGTGCCGCTTTCTGGAGGGACTCGGGGCGGAGATCACGTATGTGAAGGTCGATCGCCACGGCCGGGTGGACGCAAAAGACATTGAGAGCGCTATCACGGACCGGACCATCCTGATTTCGGTCATGCACGCCAACAATGAAGTCGGCACGATTCAACCGCTTGCAGAAATCTCTAAGATAGCGAGGAAGCGCGGTGTTTTGTTCCATACGGACGCGGCGCAGTCGATTGGCAAGATTCCTGTGGCGGTCGATGAATTGGGTGTGGATCTGCTGTCCGTCGCCGGGCATAAATTGTACGCCCCGAAAGGGATCGGCGCGCTCTATATCCGAAACGGAACGCCACTTGAACCTTTGGTTCACGGCGCGGGGCATGAGGGCGGACGGCGCGCAGGAACGGAAAATGTCATCCAGGCTGTCGCCCTCGGGAAAGCCTGTGAACTGGCGGCGCTTCATATGGCCGATCCGGCGCTCAAGAGCGTGCGCGACAATTTTTGGAATGATTTGCAACGCGGTTTCGGGGACGGTGTGGTATTGAATGGCCATCCCCAGGAGCGCCTGCCCAACACATTGAATGTCAGTTTTGTGGGAAGAGTCGGGCAGGATATCTTGGATCGACTGCCAGAGGTGGCGGCTTCCACAGGCTCCGCGTGCCATTCCGGCACGATTCAGCTTTCGCCTGTGTTGAAGGCGATGCAGGTGGATGAGACAGTCGGCATGGGAGCTGTCCGGTTCAGTCTTGGCAGGTACACGGGCAAAGCGGAACTGGATTGTGTTGTACAATGGTTAAAAGAGAGAGTACAACCTCTAAAAGAGCGGGTGTGAGGATTTCCGGGATGCGGTGGTCCCGCTGTCCCCGGAGGAAGTGAGCGATTTGTACCTTTTGGACAGGGGACGGACGCAATGGATCAATATCCTTGCGACGATTGCTCTGGACCCGGTCGGCGGCGCCTCGCTGCTTTGGCCTCTGATCGGCTTTTGGGCGGTGATGGACGGCAAGTACGGGCGTCTGTCCGTCGTTTTGGCATCTATCACCATCGGCATCGCCCTTCTTCTCGTGTACACATATCAAACTTCTTTTCCCTTTGGCGATCTGCTGTTTCTGACCGGGATGTACGCGGGAATACGGAGCCGCAGAATCTGGCGGGATGCCTATCGGCTGAACCGCTTTTTTTGCGCACCACGCCGCTGTCGTCCGTGACGTACGCCGTCGGCAAGGCGCTCACGCAACTGACCCTCACGCTTGCCGTCATCCTGACGGTGTTTCTGGTCGGACATTTCTCCCAGGGCGTGACGTTGCCATGGACGACGTGGACGGCCGTGGGAGCCTGGTTGTGGCTCGCCTCCATGCCGCTCGCCATCCTCGGCATCCTCATCGGGATGACCGGAAGTTCGGCGCAGGTGCTCGGGTCGCTGACCTATCTCGTGCTCGCGGTCCTGAGCGGGGCCTGTTCGGAAAGTTTACCGGGACGCTGCAGAATATCGCCCAGTGACTGCCGACGCACTATTTTGTCCAGCCTGGGTGGGATCTGCTCCAAGGGCGGACGCCCGCCGCGACGGACGTGGAGGCCCTGGTCGGTTATACGACGGGAATGAACCTCCCTCCGCCTGGCGCTTCGCGCTGTAGTGGGGGTTTCCGGCATCGCTGCCGGAGTTTCCTGGCTCATCGACTTGTGCGCCACACAGGGATCATCTGCATCGCGTCTTATGTTTGTCTCCTCAGGCTTTTGTGCGGATTGCACGGGTTCGGACCGTTCCGGCCCTACCGTCTTTCGCATACGAACGGTCTTCTTTGCTTTTGTCAGCGGAACGCCTGACAGGATCTTGGTTACACCTCGACTCTCGTCTAGCTTTGCCTTTGGACGGCGGGTCATGTGTTGGATTTTGAGGTCTTCGAAGGCGTATAGGGTGTAGCGCTCATCCGCCGCCAGCGCATGGCTGGTCTGGTGCGCGTACTCCTTGCGCACGTTTGCCTCGTACTGCTGACAGCGGGCCGCTTTCCGGTAGGCTTTCTTCTGGTTCTTCGACCCTTTCTTTCGCCGGGCCGCGCGCCGTTGCCATGTCTTCTTTTGCCCGCGTCCCTTTTCGATTCGCTCCTTCTGTACGGGCAACAGATCGTACACCTGGCCGTCCGAGGCCACGAGAGGCTTGGCGACGCCCCGGTCCGCTCCGCAAGTGCGGGCGGTCAATGTCTCCGCAGGGAGCTGACGCAACTCCTGCGCGACCGCTTCGGTGAGGGCCTCCCTGTCCCTGCCGTTGTCGGGCGCCGTCACCGTGTCGTCTTTGGCGCTGAAGGACAAAAACCACTTCCCCGCATGGATGGAGATATGGATGGAAGCCGGAATATGGTGTGGTCGATGGCTGACGTAGTCCATCTCGCCGACGGAAAACTTGTCCGTGCCCACCTGCAGGTTGTACCGCAGGATTTCGCCCGTTTCCCTGTCTACCTGCGGTGCGAAGGAAAACAGTTCCGACGTGAGCCAAACCGATTGCTCACCGCTTCTCTTCTGAAATTTCGGGCGTCCACCGAGCCCCTGAAAGTGGCGGGTGTAGGCTTGTTTCCACAGCACCGCGCCGTTGTGCAAGACCTGGGAAGGGACTTCGTTTAGAAAAGACGTCCGTTCGGTTTTAAAATGGCTGTATGCCTGATCAATCGGAACGGGTTCTCCGACCACGGCAAGGAACTGCCATTTGAAGGCGCGAAAATAGCGGTCTTCCGACACTTTGGCGTTATAGATCAGGCGCTGGCATCCGATCCAACGCAAGAGGGTTTGTTCCTGTTCTTTTGTCGGGTAGAGGCGAAACTGGTAGCCGTCCATCATGATTCTATGATACACTCCCCACCATGAGTGGACAAGATTTCCATTCTTCGTCGCATGCGGTGGTTATGCTTCGCCTCCCTGTCGTGCTTGTGACCAAGTATCGGCGCAAAGTCATCACGCCCCTGATGTTGGCGGATCTTCGCGAGGTTTTCGCAGAGATTTTGGCGGGCTGGCGCTGCTCACTCTTGGAGTTTGGCGGCGAGGCGGATCCTGTGCATCGGCTGGTGGACATCCATCCGACCTTGCAAATCTCGGTGCTGATGAACAACCTCAAGACGGCCAGTTCCCGGCGCATGCGCGCGAAGTACGCAGACCGTCTGCGACGATTCTACTGGAAGCCGTTCTTCTGGCATCGGGCCTATTCTGTGGGTAGTGTCGGGCATGCCGGCTTGGAGACGGTGAAGACGCAGACAAACCGCGGCGGCGGACTTTCGACCCGGATATCTCGAAATTACGGAGACAGGCTCCTAGGAAGGGGAATGCGCGGACAGTTCGTTCAATCACCACATCATTTAGCCCGTTCGCGCGGGGCCATGCCGGAGGAACGTGATCGTCCTTCATCTTCACACTTTCTTCACACTTGCCGGATAAACTGCCACCACGACAGGTGAGGGGGCGACAAGACATGGGATGCTGCGGCGGAGGCTTTTCGCGGAGAAATTTCGCTTGGCAAACGGACCAGCAAGCGATGCAGGCGCCGATGCGGCGGGAGTCTGCACAGGTTTCACCGCACGAAGTCCTGAAGATGCGCCTGGCTCGCGGAGAGATCACGATGGACGAGTATCAGCAACTCCGGAGCGTATTGCTGGATGATGAGACCGCTTTGTAGAGCCTGTTCAAAAAGAGGGCGGTAAGACCCGCGCGGTGCAATGGGACATGGGATAAAGTCCTCTTTGCAGGCACAATGGTTCCACATTTAGTGTCCGAGGCTCTGATCGGACACTAAATGTACTGTAACACGCCTGCCGGAATTGGGTTTATCCCATGTCCTTGAGTGTACGTTTTTGGGTACGCAAGGGAGCATTTCTGGCAATGGCTCCGCCAGCGCCGGGGAAGTTCTGCCCCCTTTTTGAACAACCTCTTGCAGATGACGTCCTCTCCGCGGTCGGCCGGATTCCAGACATGAGGTAATATTCCTGGGAACGACCCCCTCTATACTTTCGCCGCGGTTCTCCTATACTCTAGTGAGACAGGCGTATCGGTGCGGTCTGCTCTGATGGCCGGTTGGACAGGGGGTGGGGCGTTCGTGAATATGCAACCCGTCATTGTTCCGGCGGTGGTTCGGGCGTTTCACGCGCTTCTGGGTCAGTGGATGGTCTGGACAGCGATACAGGTTCTCCTGGCTGTCCTGTTTTTCTATTTCCTGCGTTTCATCGGAGACAATCCGGTTCCATCCGGGATGAATTCTTTATGGCGCCGGCCGTTTCACACGATCTGGCGGGGAATCCGCCATCGAGTGGGCCGAACGCCCAAAGAACGCGCCCTGCTGTGGTGGGGGCTGGGCATTCTGTGGCTCATCGACGGGATTTTGCAGACTCAACCGGCGATGCCGAACAACGGATTCGTGGAGGATGTGCTGGCGCCCGCCCTGTCGGGACAACCATCCTGGTACATCCGCATTCTGGGTTGGAATATTCAGTTTTGGACAAATCATCCAATTGGTGCGGACGCGGCCGCCACGCTCGTGCAATTGTGGGTCGGCATCCTGCTGCTGGTCGGGATGGACCGCCTCGCCGGTCGCGTGGCGCTGTGGATTTCGATCATCTGGGGACTGGGCATCTGGATCTTTGGCGAAGGTATGGGCGGAATTTTGACGGGGAGCGCCACCTGGTTGACCGGTTCGCCCGGATCGGTGGTGTTTTACGTCGCTGGCGCCGTGCTCCTATTGCTACCCGAGGCTTGGTGGGAGAGCGGTCGTATCCGTAAGCTGGCGCGTCGCGGGTTCGGAGTGTTCTGGTTGTTGGCGGCCGCTGCTCAGGCCTGGCCGTCTGCCGGGTATTGGACTGGAAATGGGTTGCATCAGATCTTTGCCACGGCGGCCGGCATGTCCCAACCGGTCTTTCTGTCTGCTCCTATCGCGGGCATGGCGAAGGCGGCGGAACTTTATCCTGCTTTTTGGAATGCCGTGTTCGTAATCGTAATGCTGGTCCTGGCCGCGTCGTATTTTTTCGATCGGATGTCGTCGTGGACGCTGGAATTGGCGCTCCTCTGGCTGTTTTTCACCTGGTGGATGGGGCAGGACTTCGGCGTCATGGGAGGGATCGGCACCGATCCGAACTCGTCGCCGATCCTTGCGTTGCTGATGCTGGCGGGATGGCGGCTGCGTTGGAAACATCCCGCGCCGGAACCGGATCCGCCGGCATCCTCTGAGCACACACTTTCTTCACATTTCGGAGATAAAATTCATTCGTAACCAGACAAAGGGACATGAGGAAGACAGGGGCTGGCCAGACGGTCTGGGCCGTTGCATTGACCTTGTATGGGCGTTGGCAACCACTCCGGTGTTTGGGGAACACTCATCCGTATACCGCGCGGTCTGTTGGCAGAGGATCCGGTGGCATCTGACGGAACCTGCCGCTCTGGGCAGGCGAATCCAGGAACCGCATCGGCGTTGCCGGATCGTGCATGCGAAATGGGGGATGGCGGATGCCGTGGTACGGGATTCACTCAGGGGGATGGACGGGGTCCATCATGGGGGTGATGGGATTCATGGGCATAGGAATGGTGTTGTTTTTTGTCCTTCTGGTGCTGGCGGTGGTGTGGATGATCAACGCGTTTGCGCGCTCGTCCCGCGGATACGGGGGATACGCGCCACCGCCGCCCGCCGAGGATTCGGGGCTGCGCATTTTGCGGGAGCGGTATGCGCGCGGAGAGATCGATCACGAGGAATAATATGAGCGCATGCGGAACCATTTGAAGGATTGAAGAAGCAGTCTGGAAAGAAGGAATAAACAGGATGATAAGAAAAAGGTGGATAGAGCCTATGGTTGCGTCCTTGTCCGTGCTATTCTTGCTGCTGGGCGGATGGACGTTTGTCTCGACGGCGTCGCATCCGGGCGGTACGCTGTCCCACACGGGCAATGGCGGGGCGGCGGGTCAAGGATTTGGCGGCATGATGGGCGGCTACGGCCCGGGCGCAAACGGCGGCGGTTATGGCATGATGGGCTTTGGGCCGAATGTTCGCCCGGCGCTTGACAGTCATGCTCAGTTGGCGCAACTCGTCCGCCGGGGAGAGAACGGAGCCGTGATCAACCGCCGGACCGACGCGGTTTCGTACAGCGGGAAGACCATCACTTTAGTGGCATTGGCGTCACCGCACGGAGAGCCCAATATGACATGGGAGATCGACGGGCTGGTCAACCCGATGATCCGCGTTCCCGCGGGGGCGAACGTCCAGGTCGTGCTGGTCAATACGGACTGGGGGTACATGCACGGGTTCGAACTGACCACCGCGCCTCCGCCATACTCCTTCATGGCCATGATGAACATCAACAGCGATTTTCTGCTGATGCCGCTGCCGGAGCGCACGGCGCAGTCGTTGTCCACAGCCCGCTACCATGTCCGTTCGGGACAGCTTCATTTGAGTGCCGGAACGTACCACTACCTGTGCCCGGTGCCGGGACATGCGGAACAAGGGATGTACGGGACGCTGAAAGTGGTGTGATATCATGGAGGATAGAGGATAGAGCGGATTTTTCCTGCTGTGCGGACTTTATGGGGTGAGCCGCGTGAAACGGAGAATTCTCGTCGTCGATGATGAAGCGCCGATGCGGCAACTCGTGCGCATCTATCTGGCCGGGGCGGGGCATGAGGTTGCGGAAGCTGAGAATGGACCGGCGTGTCTGCGGATGGTGGAACAGGAGATCTGCCATTTGGTGATCCTGGATGTGATGATGCCCCGCATCGACGGGATTGAGACATGCAGGCGGATTCGCCGGCAGAACGGGACTATTCCCATCCTCATCCTGACGGCGCGCGACGCGGTCGAGGACCGGGTGGAGGGATTGAAGGCCGGGGCGGACGATTACCTGATCAAACCGTTTGACGGCCGGGAACTGGCGGCGCGGGTGGAGAGCCTGCTGCGCCGTTCCTATCGGGACGCCGCCACGCTGTTCGAATTTCCCGCGCTGCGCCTGCGCGTCGATACCGATGCGAAAACGGTCACCGCCGGCGGAAAACTCCTTGCGCTCACGCCGAAAGAATTGGACATTCTTGTGTTGCTGAGCAGACATCCGGGCCGGACGTATGCGCGGGAACAGTTGCTCGACCTGGTGTGGGGGCCTGAATACGATGGGGACACGCGGACGGTGGACAGCCATATCAAGAATATCCGCGAGAAACTGCGAACAGCGGGTGTTCCAGGCGACCCCGTCGTCACCGTCTGGGGCGTGGGGTACAGATTTGAGGCATCGACATGATCCGACGCAGCATCGCCGCCAAGATTGGCCTGTCCATCATCGGGCTCGTGGCGTTGGACCTGCTCGCACTGTACATCTCGCTCCAGCAGTTGGTGGCGAGAGTGTTGCGCACGGGGAAACTGGGCGTGGCCAACTCCGCCCGCGTGGAGGAACTGCTCTTGCTGGCGGCGCTTGGCGCGGCCTTGCTGGCGGCGGGACTGGCGGTGTTTCTGTCGCAGCGTTTGGCGCGTCCGCTCGTGCAGATGATCGCGGTGACGGGGGATATTGCCCGCGGCCGGTATGAGGTGCGCGTTCCGACGAAGGGCCGGGACGAGATCGCTCGCCTGGGCGAAGCGATCAATGAACTGGCGCGCCACCTTCATCACCTGAACACGTCGCGTCGGGAGTTTTTGGCAGACGTGGCGCATGAGCTGCGCACGCCTTTGACGTACATGCGCGGGTACACCCAGGTGCTGTATGACGGAATGGCCAAGACACCGGAAGAGGCCGGTCAATATCTGAAGATCATCCATGACGAGACACAGCGGATGGAACGGCTGGTGCAGGACCTCTTTGCGCTGACCCAGGCGGATGCCGGGGCGCTTTCCCTGCGCAGGGAGCCGGTGAACCTGGCGGAGTTGGCGGTGCAGGTGACGGCGCGCTTCCAGCCAAAGGCGAAGGAAAAAGGCGTTGCCCTGGCCGTGCGGGGAGTTCCGGTCCCGCGCGCCGAGGTCGATCCCGCGCGTGTCGAGCAGGCGCTGGTCAACCTGTTGGACAACGCCCTGCGTCATACGCCCGCGGACGGTGCTGTCGCGGTGAGTGTGGCGGCGAGGGGAAACGGTGTGGAAATCGCGGTCCAGGACACCGGTTCTGGAATTCCGCCGGAAGATCTGCCGTTCATCTGGAACCGCTTGTACCGTGTGGACAAATCCCGGTCGCGTGAACGCGGAGGGACGGGACTGGGGCTTGCGATCGTGAAGCACATCGCGGAATTGCACGGCGGGGGCGTGACCGCGGAAAGCCGAATGGGGAGCGGGACGACCGTGCGCATGGAGTTTCCGGTGCGGCCTGCCGAGCTGGACGGGGAGGAGCGGCGGTGATGGGGCGTACCGCATGGATCGTGGCGGCGGCGTTCGTGTTCGTCGGCTTGCTCTGCCTGCTGGCCGCGAGCGGTGTCTGGCTTGGCGGTCCGATGGGGATGATGGACGGCGCAATGGTCGCGATGCGCCCGGTGGCCATCCTGTTCGTCCTGGTTCTGCTGCTGGCGGCGCTGGCGCTGATTTTGTACCTCGCGCGGGCGTTGACCTCGGGGTGCGCGCAGGAGCGGCATTGTGCGCATTGCGGGCGGCCTTTGCTGCCCGACTGGCGGGTGTGCCCGTACTGCGGCGAGCGGATGCGGGAGCGGGATGATGGGTAGGGACTGATCCTCAACGGCGTGATCACGCTGGTCACGGGTATTTATCTGATGGTGTACTGGTTTTCCTATATCCGTATCTATGCGGGATTTTACGATAAAGAGGTGTCATCGCATGAATGAACAGACGGGACAAAAAATTCGGCTCGTCGTGGTGGGCATGACCTGCGCGGATTGCGAGCGGCATGTGGCGCATGCGCTCAGGCGCGCCGGCGCGGAGAATATCGCCGTGAGCTTCCGGCGCAATGAGGCGGTGTTCGAGTTGGCCGATCCGGGGCGTTTGCCCGTGGCCAGACAGGCGGTGACAGACGCCGGCTATCAACCGGGCGACGCGCAAGTTGCGGACAGTGCGCCGTCAGCGGGCAGCGCTCCGCGCGGCGGCCACGACTATGACCTGCTGATCATCGGTTCGGGCGCGGCGGCGTTTTCCGCCGCGATCCAGGCAGTGTCGCACGGCGCGAGGGTGGGAATGGTGGAACGCAAAACGGTCGGCGGCACGTGCGTGAACGTCGGTTGCGTCCCTTCCAAAACCATGCTGCGCGCGGCGGAAATCAATCATCTGGCGGTCGGCGTGCTCTTTCGCGGCCTGGATACTTCCGCCGGAGCAGTGAATCTGGCGCAGCTTGTCGACGGCAAGAATGTACTTGTCGAGTCGTTGCGCAGGCACAAATACATGGATCTGATCGACGCGTACGGCTTTGAACTGATTCAGGGAGAGGCCCGCTTTGTCAGTCTGGAGGCTGTGGAAGTGAATGGGCGGCGCATCACGGCGGACCGCTTTCTGATTGCCACAGGGGCGTCGCCCGCGATTCCCGCGATTCCCGGGTTGCGGGAGACGGATTACCTCGTCAGTGCGACCGCGCTGGACCTGAAGGAGCTTCCGCGGCGCCTTGCCGTGATCGGCGCGGGCTTCATCGCCCTGGAACTGGGCCAGATGTTTCATCGTCTGGGTGTGCGGGTGACGCTCATGCAGCGCGGCCGACGGGTTCTAGGATCCCATGAGCCGGAAGTGTCGGAGGCGGCTGCGGCGGCGTTGCGGGAACAGGGCGTGGAGATTGTCACCGGGGCCGCATTCGTCCGGGTGGAGCAGAATGGGGCGCACAAGCGCGTGTACATCACCGTCGACGGCGCGCAGCGTGTGGTCGAAGCGGATGCGTTGCTGGTGGCGGCCGGGCGCAAACCCAACACGGAAGCGCTCCAGCTCGCGGAAGCGGGAGTCGCGGTTGGCGGAGGCGGGGAGATCATCGTGGACGAGTACCTCCGGACATCCAATCCGCGCGTATATGCGGCGGGCGATGTGACGGCGGGTCCGCAGTTTGTGTACGTGGCGGCGCATGAGGGGACGGTGGCCGCCGAAAACGCGGTGGGCGAGGGCGGCAGGAAAGTCGATCTGACCGCCGTGCCGCGCGTGGCGTTCACCAGCCCGGCCATCGCCTCGGTCGGGCTGACCGAGGCGATGGCCAAGGACGAAGGGTACGAGACGGTCTTGTCGGTTCTTCCGCTTGACGCGGTGCCGCGGGCGCTTGTGAATCGCGAGACGACGGGCGTGTTCAAGCTTGTGGCGGACGCCAAAACGCGCCGGATTCTCGGCGCGCACGTAGTGGCGGAAAACGCGGGTGATGTCATCTACGCCGCCCTGTTGGCGGTGAAGTTCGGCCTGACCGTCGAAGATCTGCGGTCCACGCTGGCGCCGTACCTGACCATGACGGAGGGACTGAAACTGGCGGCGTTGACATTTGACAGGGATGTCGCACGGCTTTCCTGTTGCGCCGGATAAAGAGCCTGTCCGAAGACTGTCCGGAAGGTCACTTGTTGAGCGCGCGCATCGCCTGCTCCGGGTAGCGCGCGCCGACGGCCGCGCCCTTGGGCGCGAGTTCGCCGATTCTTTGCAGATCCTCCGCGCTCAGCCGGACATCCGGCGCTTTCACGTTCTCTTCAAGATACCGGCGACGCTTGGTGCCTGGAATCGGCACGATGTCGTCCCCCTGCGCCAGCAGCCAGGCAAGCGCGAGTTGCGCGGGGGTGCAGTTTTTCTTTGCGGCCATCTCTTCGATGCGCCGCACCAGAGCGAGATTGAGCGCAAAATTGTCACCCTGGAAGCGCGGAGACAGCCGTCTGTAGTCATCCGGCGCCAGGTCCTCGAACCGCTTGATCTGTCCTGTCAGAAATCCTCTGCCAAGCGGGCTGTAGGCGACAAAGCCGATGCCCAGGGAGCGGCAGGCGGGCAGAATCTCGTCCTCCACGTCGCGGCTCCAGAGTGAATACTCTGTCTGCAGCGCGGTGACGGGATGAACGGCGTGTGCCCTGCGGATGGTCGCGGCGCTCGCTTCGGAGAGACCGATGTGGCCGACCTTGCCTTCGCGGACGAGCTCCGTCATGGCGCCGACCGTCTCCTCAATGGGGACGGCGGGGTCCACCCGGTGCTGGTAATACAGGTCAATATGCTCGACGCCAAGGCGGCGCAGGCTCGCCTCGCACGCGGACCGCACGTATTCGGGCCGACCGTTGACACCGAGGTACGCGCCATCCGGCGCGCGCACATTGCCGAACTTCGTTGCTAGGACCACACGGTTGCGCATCCCGCGCAACGCCTTTCCGACCAGTTCTTCATTGCGTCCCACGCCGTACATATCCGCCGTGTCGAAAAAGGTGAGGCCCATGTCGAGCGCCCGGTGAATCGTCGCGATGGATTCTTCATCGTCTCGGTGACTGTAAAAATCCGACATGCCCATGCAGCCCAATCCCAGGGCCGATACGGAAAGTTGTCTGACGCCCAGTTTTCTCATTTCCACAGTGTGCTTTAACCTCCATTCCCGCCTGTTGCGGCCTTGGATCATCCTGCGTGTCTCTATCATACACAATCCCCGGGGGCATTGCCCACCCGGAATTTGTCGTGTCACTCGATCATGCTCTTGTCCTTGTTGACGGGCTTGGTGAAGAAGAAGTAAAACACAGCCAGAAAGGCCGCTGCGTAAAAGACGGCGCCAAGGGGCGGGTGGATGGCCGGAATCCGGTCACGATCGTTCATGGCGTTGACCTCCTCACTGTTCCCCAGGGGGACAAGGGATAAATCGAATTTCGGCAGGCACGCTACGGGGCCTATCGTGTCTGACTGAAACCTTAAACACGATATGTGAAATCATGGCGCCTGCTGTACGGACTTTATCACCTGTCCTCCAAGTGGCGCCTTATATACCGCTTCATGGCGGTCACCTGCGGGTTTTGCATATCGCGGGGCGAAACGGCCCCCACCACCTCTTTGATGCCGAATATCGGACCGCTGAACACGATGAAGAAGCGCTGGCTTGTGATATAGACGCCCGTGTCGCGAATGGCCTGAAGGATCAGGAGAACCGCCACGAGCGCGTCGACTGCGCTGAGCACCACCGTGGCGGGCGTGCTCGTCCCGGTGGAGCGGACACCGCCGAAAATCGGGCCGCTGGCGGCCAGATAGAAGCCTTCGGGCACGACGAAGATGCCGGTCGTCGTGATCTGGCCGGTGAGCAGCAACACAGCGGTGACTAGGTCGATGCCGTAACGTATGGACCCAAACATCGGGTCGGAGGAATTTGTTGAATGATGGGCCATGCACCTGTCCCCATTTCCATGCAGATGGGCCTTCCCACACCATATGCCGGTCGTCTGTCTGTGTACACGGCGCATACTCCGGGCAACTGCAAGACATAATTTTCTTATATCCGACTGACGGAGGTCAGTGCGCATGGATGTCCAGCAATTGAATGAGCGAGCCTTGATTCCCGCCTTGAACATGCCGCTCGCCACAACCGTGAAACGGAACGAAAAATACCTGCGCGAGATTTTCACGGGAGCGAGTGACGCCGTGTTCCGCACTCTCCAGTCAAAGGACGCTCACCCTCTGCTGGTTGTCTACATCGATGGACTGATTGACACAAAACAACTGGAAGAAACCGTCCTGCAGCCCTGCCTGCGGGAGCGGAATCCGGACCGCAATCTGGATCAGAGCCCGGATTGTAGCGAGGACCGGAGTCAGGGCCGGAGTCAGAGCCAAGAACGCAGCCAGGAGCAGAGCCGGAGCCAAGACCGCAGACTGGGCCAGAACTCGGACTGCAGCCAGGAGCAGAGCCAGGGCCGGAACAGGCGCGCGTCCGAGACTGCGGAACAAAGGCTCGATCACCTGGCCGGGCTGCTCGTGGTCGGCGACATCAAGCGGGCCAAGAGGTTCGACGAACTGGCCCACGCGCTTCTGAACGGCTCCGTGGCCGTTTTGGCGCACGGTTGCCGTGAAGCCCTGCTGGCCAATCTGCCCGGCTGGGAAACGCGGGCCATCGAGGAAGCCGCCAATGAAAGTGGCATCCGGGGGCCGCGGGAAGGCTTCACGGAATCGCTGCGCACCAATACGTCGATGATCCGGCGCCGCCTGCGGACGCCGCTCTTGAAACTGGAAGCCGTCACAGTGGGCCGGATTTCCCGCACGAATGTGGTCATTGCGTACTTGGAGGGTCTGGTCGACCGTTCTGTGCTGGAGGAGGCCAGGCGGCGGATTGGCGCGATACGGACAGACATGGTGCTCGATGCGCATTATGTGGAAGAATTCATCGAGGACGTGGAGTGGTCGCCCTTTCCGCAGATTCTCAACACAGAGCGGGTGGATGTCGTGGCCGCTTCCATGTTTGAAGGCAAAGTCGGCATCCTTGTCGACGGCTCTCCCCAGATCCTGGTTTTGCCCATGACACTATGGAGCGGACTGCAGTCGTCGGAAGACTATTACGAGCGCAGCATCTACAGTATTCCCATTCGCTGGTTGCGCTATCTTCTCTTGTTTATGACGGTGTCCATCACTCCCACCTACGTCGCCCTGACCACGTTCCATCCGGAGATGCTTCCGACCAACCTACTCCTGAGCTTTGCGGCTGCCCGCGAACCGAGCCCCGTGCCGACCGCGGTGGAGGCGCTGGTGATGGACCTGCTCTTTGAAGGCCTGCGCGAGGCCGGTGTCCGGCTGCCCCGCAACGTGGGGCCCGCGATCAGCATCGTCGGCGGCCTTGTGCTGGGACAGGCGGCCGTGGATGCCGGAATCGTCTCGGCTCCGGTGGTCATCGTGGTCGCCGCCTCCGGTGTGGCGTCTTTCACCGTGCCGCGGTACAGTTTCAGCTTTTCCTTTCGCCTGCTTCGCTTCCCCGTGTTGCTGTTGGCCGCGCTGCTCGGACTGTACGGCATCACGGTCGCTTTTCTTGCGGTACTCATCCACCTCGTCAACCTGCAGTCATTCGGCGTCCCCTACCTGGCGCCTGTACCGTCCCGTTCGCGGATAGGCTGGAGGGATGTGGTTCTTCCCCAGGCGAAGAGGGCATCTTTTGCCCGGAAGCCGGCATCCGGCGCATCGTCGCCGCAACAGGGACATGAGGACGAGAGACGGGATGATGGGTCATGAAGCGCCTGGGCGCGCTGGCGCTTGCCCTTGCGGCCGGCCTCTTTCTCCCAGGCTGTTGGGACCAGGTGGAAATGAACAATCGCGCCATTGTCGTGGGCAGCGGGTTGGACTGGCGGGATCGCGCCCCGTCTGTGACCATCACGGAGCAGATCGTGCTGCCGCAGGGCATCCAGTCTGAGTCGACGCTTTCGCAAAACTCGGTCACCCTGTCCGCTTCGGGCGGCAGTGTTCTGGATGCGATGGGGAAAATCCAGAGTTATCTGTCGAGAAAGACATTTATCAGCCACCGCCGCGTCTTTTTCATCGGCGAGGCGATGGCGCGGCACGGCATACTGTCTGTGCTGGATGAGATGAGCCGCAATCCCGATGTGCGGCTGCGCTCGGACGCCTTTGTGGTCCGCCATGCGACCGCGGCGGACGTGCTGCGGTTGCGGGCGCCCCTGGAGAAGATACCCAGTCTTGCGGTGGTGCGCAGCCGTCATCTGCTCGGGGCGACGACGGGCATTTCTTTTCCCGATTTTCTCATCGCCGCGTCTGACGAAACCGAGTCCCCCACTCTGCCGGTGGTGGAAGTGCGGCCGAACGGTCTGGTGCTGGGCCGGCACAAGGAGGATATTCTGCGGTTCACCGGCCGGGCCATCTTCGACAAAAACCTGAGACTCATCGACTATCTCACTGTGAACGAGGCGACGTACCGCCTGTGGGTCCTGGGCGCTCTGAACCCGCGGCTGCTATCCGTGCCGCTACCCAAAAACAATGGGAAGATCACGGTGGATGTGAGGAAATTCCGTTCCGGCGTCAAAGTTCGCTGGACGACCGGTGTTCCTGGCTTTGACATCCGTCTGTCCATGATCGGGTCGGTCATTGAAAATCCGAACGCGCTTGACCTGAAAAAACAGGCGATGGTGAAAAAGATCGAACAGGCCATGGGCGCGACCATTGCGCAACGCACGTGGAAGATGATCCACAGAGTCCAGCGGCAGGATCGCGCGGACATCTTCCAGTTTGGCGGCGACGTGTTCCGCAGCTATCCACAGAGGTGGAGTGCGGTAAAAAGGGATTGGCCGGCGCTGTTCCCTTTGGCCAGGGTAACCGTTCACTGCAAGGTCACCCTGTTGACGACCGGCGTGACGGGGCGTTCTCTGCAGTTCAATCCGTCACAGTTTGACGAGTCGGGGTGGTGAGCCGATGAACCGGATGTCGGGCGTGCAATTGTTCTGGCTGGTGGCCACCTTTGACCTGGGAATGGCCCTGTTCGTGATGCTGGCGCCCAGTGTCAAGATCGCGCAGCGCGACGCCTGGCTGTCGGACGTGCTGGCGACGCTGTGCAGCATGCTGATCATGTACGCGATCATGCGCGTGAGCCTGCGCCACCCGGACCTCACCATGGTGGATTACATGCCGGTCATCCTCGGCAAATGGATCGGTCTTCCACTGGCCGTGCTCATGCTGTCGCACTGGACGGCGGTGACGGGCATCATCGTCCGCCAGACCACCGACGTGCTCATCACGTCCGTCTATCACCAGACGCCGGTCTGGATGTTCGTGCTCACCATTATTGCGCTGGCGATCTACGCATCGCATCAGGGAGACGTGCAGGCGATCAGCCGTCTGACTTTTTTGCTCGGCCCCGTCATCGCGGTCGCGCTCGTCGGCCCCATGATCGCCAATGTGCCCAACATCCAGTTTGCGCGTTTGCTGCCTGTGTACGCGGCCTCTGGTCCGGCGAAGATCATCGCCGGGGCTGTGCCCACCTATGGATTTCTCGGCCAGGCGATCCTTGTCGGCATGTTCACGCCGATGGTGCAGCATCCGTCACGGATGACGCGCTATGCCGTCGCGGGAGTCGCCGTATCGGGAGCCGTCCTGATCATGGGTGCGGTGATGGTGGTGGGGCTGTTTGGAGCGGAACTGCCTACCCGGATGTGGAATCCTTTCCTGGATGCCATCCGCTACATCTCGATCGCGGGGGTGTTCGAAAAATTTGACGCGATCATTGTACTCGCCTGGTTCATGAGTGCATTTATCCGCATCTCGGCGTTTTTGTACGTCTCCGCGTACGGCTGGGCGCGTCTGTTTCACATGAGGAACTGGCGAGTGCTGCTGTGGGGGCTCGGGGTGATCGACGCGATGGTGGCGCTGTGGCCGCACAATATCGTCTCGACGTTTGTCACCTGGATCCAGACGGTGCACGAACCGATCGCTATTCCCGTCTTGCTCACGGCAACACCGCTCTTGCTGTGGGTGGTGTCCGCGCTCCGCGGCCGGCTGGGCAAAGGACGCGGGCAGGCGAAACAGAAGGCGCGCCGTCTGTGATCTCGTTTTATCCCATGTCCACTGACGTTGTGATGCGCCGCACAGCGGTTTGATGCGGACAGCCATATGCTGGGGAAGCAGTGATGGATGGAGGGATGAAACAATGGAACTGGTCGTAGAGGAGGCAGGCGACGGCGCGTATCTGGAACAGACGGCGGTGGTCAATTTCGGCCATCCGGCCGTGGCCGCGGTCATCGCGGCGATCCGGGAACGCGCAGGCTCCGATGAAATCCGCGCAAAACTGGCGTTTGAATACGTCCGTGACGAGGTCGCCCACTCCTTTGACACGGACAGCGAGTTGATCACCATCCGCGCGTCGGATGTCGCCGAGCGGCGGGAGGGCATCTGCTTTGCCAAGTCGCACCTGCTTGCCGCGATCCTGCGCGGATTGGGCATCGCGACGGGGTTCTGCTACCAGCGCGTCACGAGAAAAGGGACACCCGAGTCGGGGTACGCACTGCACGGCCTAAATGCCGCATATTTCAAGAATCCCGGCCGCTGGGTGCGTTTGGACCCGCGCGGCGACAAACCAGGCGTCCATTCGGCGTTCACACTGACGCCGGATGAGGAACGGCTGGCGTACGACATCCGCCCGGAACTGGGCGAGGTGGATTATCCATACGTGTTCGCCGCACCGCTGGAAACGGTGTTGCAGGCGATGGGGCAAGCGCCGGATTGCCGCGCGCTCTTTTACGCGCGGCCGGCGGAGATTCCGGATGAGACGACCTGATTGGCGGCCGCTTCGCGGCGTCTGTCTGCAAATGGCCAGAAGTGTCCGTCGCCGATGACAGCCGATGCCGCCGGGACGAACAACCCGAGCATCACCGTCGTGTACAGGAGCAGTCCCAGCACGACGGCGATGCCGATCTCGACAAGCGAGGTCACTCCGGTTACGGTCATGGATCCGAATGTTCCGGCCATGATGACCGCGGCCGAGAGGATCACATTGCCCATGTGGCCCATCGCTTTGTGGATCGCTTCGGCGGGCTGCGGGCGGTCGCCGCTGCGAAGCTCCTCCTCAAAGCGCGCAAGCAGGAAGATGCTGTAGTCCACGCCGAGCGCGACGAGCAGCAGGAATGCGAAAAACGGCACGGTCCAGCTCAGTCCGGTTTTGTGCAGCACGTCCTGCGCCACCATCTGCAGCAGTCCCATCGTGACAAAATAGGCCCCGGACAGCGATGCCAGGATGTAGAGCGGCGTGAGCAGGGAACGCAGCATCACCGCGAGCAGCAGAAAGATGGTCAGCAGGATGAGCAGCACCGAATGGGTGAAATCCTGGCTTGAGATTTGATTTAGGGCCGCCTGAATGGGCGTTGTGCCCGCAGCCAAGATGGAGCCGCCCGGCAGTGGACTGTTGTGCAGGGCGAGCTTTGCGGCCTGCATAATGCCGGGCAGGCTGTTGATCGCCTTCATGGAGAACGCGTTATCGTTGAGGAGCACCGTGAATCTTGCCGTATGCCCGCCGGGCGACACGTAGGCTGTGAGCGACTTTTGCAAGGCGGCATTGTGCCGCAGCGTGTTCAGGGGTAGATAGAAGCCGGGATTGCCCTGGGATGTGGCGGCCCCCGCGCTGTTCAGAAAACTGTGCACCCGCGCCGCGCCGGATTGCAGCGAGCGCGCTCCCGCGCCGGCCTTGACCATGCCGCTTGCGAGAGCACCGTATTCGGTCGCCATGGTCCCGGCGCCCTGCGCCAAACGATTTCCACCGCTCGCCAACCGGCCGTCGGCGGAGGAGAGCGCCGCAGCGCCGGAAGCAAGTTTTTGCGCACCTGCTGCCAGCGCGGCCGATCCCCCGGCCAGTTGGCGCGCGCTGGTTCGCGCGCGCCCGATGCCGGCGATCAGCCGGTGCAGGCCGTCTGTCAACCGGCTGGACGCAAAACCCAGGTTTGCCATGCCGTTTGAGAGGCTGGCCGCACCTTTGGCAAGGCCGGCGCCTGCTCCGGCCAGCCGCGCGCTGCCGCCGCTGTTCGCCATGGCCATGGTTTCAATCTGCCGCCACTGCGGGTTCGCCGTGCCCTGCGGATGCGTCTTTGCCCACATGGCGAGCGCGTTTGCCAATGTTTGCGCGAGTTTGGCCAGTTGTTGCTGTGATTGTGCGAGTTGTCGCGTGCCTTTGGCAATGCCCGCCGCTCCTGCGCCGGCGTGCCCGATACCTGCGGCGAGCGTTGCGCTGCTCTGCGCTGCCTGTCCGGACCCCTGGCTCAAACTGGCCAGACCGTGCGCCAGCGTGGTGTTCTTCTGGCCGAGTTGCTGTGCGCCTTTCGAGAATCGCGCCATATGGTGCGCAAACGCGGCGCCGCCGGAAGCCAGTTGCCGCAGGCCGGTGGACAGTTGGCCCGCGCCGCCGGCGAGCTCCCGCACACGCGCCGATCCGGCGGTCAGCGCCGTTCCCGAGGAAGTGAGTCTGCCGGCCAGCTTGCCAAGGCCGGTGTCAATGCCTGCGAGGCCGCCGGCCGCTTGCCGGTCCTGGTGGGCCAGTGTGAAGCCGGCAACCGGTTTGCCGGTCGGCTGAGTCGCGCTCATCACTTTTGCGACGGCCGGAAGGCTTGTGACGGCAGAGGAAATCCCTGCGATCGCCGCCATTCCCCCCGGTGTCCGCAGGTTATCCGCTGTGTGCAGAACCAGTTGCATCGGCAGGGCGTGCCCTGGGCCGAACGCTCTGGAAACGATGTGAAAGCCGACGGCCGAGGATGCGTAAGGGATATTGGACAGCGGATCGAATGTCCGGCGGTTTGTGAACTGCAACCCGATGGGAGTCAGGACGACCAGCAATGCGAGCATGATCCACCACGGTTTGCGGACCGCCAGTCCCCCCGTGAAACGCCACAGGCGGGACGGTTTGTGGGCGACGCCGTGGACGGGACGCCTTGGCCAATAGAGGCTGCGGCCGAAGATGGCCATCAGGGACGGCACGAGACTGAGGCAGGCCAGCAAGGTGACGCCGATGCCGATCGAGACGCCCACCGCGCTGCGGTACAAGCCGAAACGGGCGAAATAGAGGATCGCGAAGGACAGCAGAACGGTCGACGCGCTGAATACCATCGTTTTGCTGACCGCTTTAAGGGAGTTGGCGAGCGCCGGCGCGGTGTCCTGCGTTTTTGTCAATTCCTCACGGAAACGGTTCAGCATGATGACCGAGTAGTCTGTGCCGGCGCCGAACAGTACGGCGATCAGGAAGGTCTGCGTAAAGGTCGACGACGGCAGGCCGCGCTGCGCCAGCCAGGCCACGATGCCGGACGAGATCAGGAAAGACAGCCCGATCGCCATCAGGGTCAAGAGCGGAGCGAGCAGCGACCGGAAGACGAGCAGTAGGATAATGAGCACGAGCGCGACGGTGACAAGCGCGGTCTTTTTGACGCCCGCCTGAGAAATCTGCAGTTCCTGCTGCTGGATCGGCGCGTCGCCTGTCAAGTAGACGCGCAAACCGGACGGCGGCGACCGGAACGCGGACTGCAGTCGGCGGATCGCGTCTTTTGTGGCTTGGGCCATGTCCGACCGGGGCAGGCCGATGAGCGCCACCTCGGTGGTATTGTCTTTGCTGCGAAACGACGCTGCCAATGCGGACGGTGTATTGAACGGATCCTGCACGCCGCTGATGCCGAAGAGCGTTTTGTGCGCGTCTATGTAAGCCAGCTTCACGCGAAAATAGTTCTGCTGTCCGCGCGCCAGTCCGCCGGCGTCATGGATGGCGATCACGGCGGAACTCGCCGACGCCTGTGCGGGATCGACGCGATTTTGCCACTGCTGGGCGGTGTTCACACTGGAGTTGGATGGAAGGAAGTTTCCTGAATATTGCGCCACGACGCTGCCGAGATTCGGCAGCCAGAGCGATGAGGCGACGACGGCCGCCAGCCAGATTGCGACAACAAGCCAGCGGAAACGGTGAATGAGACGGGCGTAGGCGTGCGCCATGCGATGGCCTCCTTGGGGATATTGCGGTGCAATGATGATCTGTATATAATCGGGATGTGAGTAATTGCTCATATATCCTGTGGCCATTATGTGAGCCATTGCTCATCTTTGTCAAGTGGAGGTGTTCCGCGGTGGGCGATGACGCCGTGCGCCGCACTCCCCAGGGTGAACGGGGGCGCCGGAGAGTGGCGCTGATTCTTGAGGCTGCGGAGCAGGAACTGGCGCAATCCGGTTATGAACAATTCACGACCAACGCGGTCGCAGCCCGCGCCGGTATTTCGATCGGTTCGATCTATCAGTTTTTTCCCAATAAAGAAGCCTTGGTGCACGCGCTGGCCGTCCGCTATCACGAGACGATCCGGGCTTTGTACGACGACCTGTTTTCCAGCCTGCCGCGCGAACAACCGCTTGCGCAAATGGTGGACAGGCTGATTGATCCGCTGATTGAGTACAATTCGCGCAACCGGGCGTTCCAGACGCTGTTCTGCTCAATTCCGGTGCCGTTTCGCATGAATGAGGCTGTCGCAAAAGTGCGTGCGGAGGTGATCGACCGGGTGCATGCACTCTTCGCGGCGCGCCGGCCGGGCCTTGCGGAGGAGCGAAGGAAGGTGTGCGTCCTTGTCAGCGTACACGCGGTGGAGGCCCTGCTGCCTTTGGCCACAGATGAAAACGGCGCGGTGCGGGGCGATGTGGCTCGCGAGATCAAGCGGCTGCTGCTGGCGTATCTGGAGCCGGTGCTGGGAGAAAAAACGGCGCCTGATGGAGTTGAGGAGCCTGTCCACCTTTTTGAACAACCGCTTGAAACGGACTGAGCAAATCTGGTAAACTGTAAATGAGACAGGCAGATAATGATAGACGCGGGACATATTATATCATTGGCCGGTCGTGAACGGAGAATCGGCCGGTCATAGATCGTCATAAAAGAACAACCTCTAAAAGGTGGCCGTATGAATGGATAACTGGCTGAAACGGACGCCGCTGCGCGCTCTTTTGCTGGGCGGGTACGCCGTGGTGGTTCTGCTGTTTTTCGCAGCGTCTGAAGTTTCCGCATGGCAGCTCGGCATTGCCAACGCGCGCGCGCTGGCGATCGCGCAGCAGAACGAGCCGATGTTGACCATGATCCAGACGCTTAACTACGTCGTACGCAGCGCGGATGACAATGAAGCCAGGTATCTGATGGCAAAAACCGGATCCAGCCAGATCTATCTAAACGCCTACCAGCAGAATCTGGCGGAGATCCATGCGGATCTGGGAAAACTGGGCAAGCTGGTGTCCGCCGTTGCGCCCGCGCAGCGTGCGGTATACGAGAAGAGTCTCCAGGCTTTTACGGCGGACTGGAAATCGTATGAGATTGCGAACTTCCAGGCGTTTTCCTATGTGAACAACGCCAATCCAGCGATGGCCGTGCAGACGTTTCTGGCGATGCCGCTGCACTCGACGCTTTTGCCGCTGGAACAGATGACGCGCAATATCCAGCGGGCGACCGATTCCGCCACGCAAGCGCTTGCGGCGGATATCTCCCGCGCCGCCGCCGTGAGGATCATCGGGTTGATTCTGTCGATCGCGCTGGCTGTCGTGTTGGGATACGTGCTGTCGGAGTTGATCGGCAGATCGATCAAGCGCTTGATCCAGGTTGCCCACGCCATGGCGCGGGGCGATTTCACCGTCACCCGCATCCAGGCTGAGAGCAGCCGGGAGACCACTCAACTGACCGCCGCGTTCACCGCCATGCAGGAATCCGTCGGAGAACTGATCGCGGGACTCTTTCGTGCGGCAAGCGGGCTGTCCGCCACTTCGCAGGAACTCGCCGCGACCACCGGGGAAGTCGCCGGCGCGGCCACCGATCTCGCGCAGACGGCGGAGCGCGTCGCGGCGTCCGCGCGCGAGCAGGCGGAGGGAACCGAGGCGATGGCGGAGCAGTTGACCGGCTTTGTCCAGCTTATCGACCGCGCGTCGGAAAGCAGCCGCGTCACGGCGGAAGGGATCCAATTGCTCGGACGGCACAGACAGACAGGCACGCAGGCTGTCGCCGGCGCCATCACGCAGATGAACACCATATACCGCGGGGCGGAGGACAATAGCGAGAGGGCGCGCACGTTGGCGTCCCGTTCACAGGAAGTGGCGGCCATCGTGGATCTGATCAACGAGGTGTCCGAACAGACGAACCTGCTGGCGTTAAACGCGGCCATTGAGGCGGCTCGCGCGGGCGAGCACGGGCGCGGGTTTGCGGTCGTGGCGGACGAGGTGCGCGACCTCGCGGAAAGCACGAGAAAGGCCGCCGCCGAGATTGCGGTTTTGGTGCGGGAGATGCAGCGCGACGCGCTGACTTCGCAAGACGCGGCGGAGGAACAGATGCGGCTCATGAAGCAGGGGGTGGGTAGCATGGCGGATGTCGAACAGGCGTTTGCGAACATTGCGACCGCTGCGCAGCGCCTCGAAGCAGCCGGAGGGCAGGTCGATGAATCCGCAAAGGCTTTGACGGAAGGTGTGCAGACGCTGGAATCGATGACCGCCCATTTGAAGGAGCTGTCTCTTGACGTATCTGGCCGGATGTCGCTCGTGTTCTCGACGACGGAGCAGCAGACGGCTGCCCTGGAGGAGATCACGGCGGCCAGCGGCGAGGTTTCCGTCCAGGCGCAGGAACTGAGCGAACGCTCCTCCGCCTTCGTCGTGAGCTAGGGGATGTGGGATTGGGGCGCCTGCCGAAATTTAGTTTATCCTATGTCCCTAAAGAACGAGTTGCGGGCGCCGGCGAAGAAGTCGGGGGCGTCGGGGAGGCGACGGCGTAAACGTCCGGCTATCCGTTGTCGATTGCTCTGATTTTCCGCGTCATGGCCAGAAAGCCGTATCCGAGCAACAGCATCACCGCGACGAGCAGCACAATGGTCGCGGTGATGGGCCAGAGAGGGAGCTTTCCACGCTGTGTCAGCAGATTGATATTGATGATGTTGATCAGGAGAGCGGGCAGTTCCGCGATGAACACCACGCCCAATACGCGCCGAATTCTTCTGTACAGCCATTTCAAGGAATCCCGGTCTGTGTAGATCTCGGCCGGCTTGTCTGGCGACCATTCCCGCCGGAAGTAGTGCCAATGCATACAATCCCCGATGTGCGCCCAGCC